>JAJOKN010000135.1:0-8895 GCA_021129815.1 Desulfotomaculum sp.
AAAAGGAAGAGGTTAAAATGCAAAGATTTTATGAAGAACTTTCAAGGGAAATTAAAGAACTAAAAGAAAATTCTTTATTTCGCGAACATGTAATAATTGAATCCAAAGCAACTACGCCGTGGATTTATGTAAACAATCAAAAGCTTTTAAACCTTGCAAGCAACAACTACTTAGGGCTTGCTGACAGCAAGCTTCTAGTAGAAAGATCAATAGAAATGCTTAAAAAATACGGCGCAAGCGCTGCGAGCTCAAGAATGGTGTGTGGCACGCTAAAACTGCACGTGGAGGTAGAAAAAAGCTTAGCTGAGTTTCAAAAAAAAGAAAGCGCTGTGCTGTTCAACACTGGCTATTGCGCAAATTTAGGAGTAATTCAAGCGCTGGTGAGCAGGGATGACGTGATATTCAGCGATAAATTGAATCACGCGAGCATCATAGACGGAGCTGTTTTGAGCAGGGCTGCGCTCAAGAGATACAGGCACTGCGATATGAATCATTTGGAGCACCTGCTCAAAACCACTAACACAAAGGGCAGAAAGCTCATCATCACTGACAGCGTGTTCAGCATGGATGGCGATTTAGCATCACTTAAAGACTTGGTTTACTTGAAACAAAAGTATGGTGCAATTTTAATGCTGGATGAGGCGCATGCTGAAGGCGTATTCGGCGAAAGCGGCAGAGGCCTTGCAGAACATTTTGGAGCTGAAGAAGAAGTGGATATTCACCTGGGCACATTGGGAAAAGCTTTTGGCTGTTTTGGAGCGTATGTGTGCGGCAAAAGAGTTTTAATCGATTACTTGAAAAACAAGTGCCGTTCTTTCATCTATACTACTGCGCTGCCACCAGCGGTGCTGGGCAGTATATTAGCAGCGCTTGAAATCATAAGGGGAGAAAAAGGCAAAAGCCTAAGGCAGAGCCTGCATGCAAAGTCCAATGCTGTGCGTAAGAAATTAAAAGAAATGGGATTTGACACTTTGGGAAGCCAAAGTCAGATAATACCAATAGTAATACCTGGCAATGAAAATGTGTGTGAATTCAGCAAAAAGCTTTTAGATAGCGGAGTGCTCGCTGTAGCTATTAGGCATCCCACAGTTCCGAAGAACACTGAAAGAGTAAGAATTTCGCTTATGGCAACTCATAAAGATGAGGATTTGGAATTTGCGCTTAGGAAAATATCAACTATTATTGGGAGCCATTTAAGAGGTGAGGAGCAGGGTTTTTGTGTCAAAAAGAGTGATATTTATATGCGGCTGGGCTTATCGTTCATCAATTTGGCATAAACAGCGTTGCTTTGCTGAAGAATATGAATGCTGCTTTGTGGATTTAGAGGAAATATGTTTAAAGCAGCTTAGCACAAAAGATTGTTTTGATTTTAAAAGCGCTTTGGGTAAAATGCTTGTAGGTGACTCTGTGGTAGTAGCGTGGTCAATGGGAGCAATTCTCATGCTTGAGTTTTTAGGCGAGCTTTCAAAGAAGTTAAAAGGAGCAGTGCTGGTGTCTGCTACCGCGCGCTTTACTCAGGATGAAAATTATGTAGGCATACCTCGAGTTTTGGTAAAGCGCATGATGAAGAATTTAAAATTGGATTCGAACAAAACATTATCGCAATTTTATAGGCTTGCCTTCACTGACGAAGAGATAAAAGCTGGCTATTTAGATGAATTGACAGCGCTTCAGAGCAAGTGGAAAAGCTTTGATCGCTTTTTTTTGCACTCAGCGCTTGAGTATCTCTTAAATGTGGATTTGCGCTCGCAGTTGTGTGCGCTCAATATTGACATACCTGTTGTGCTGGTGCACGGAATTCACGATGAAATATGTCCTGTGTTTGGATGTGAGTTTTTGGAAAAAAACTTAAACGCAATGAGCATAACCACAGCAAAGATAAATGCTGGGCACATTCCTTTTTTCACTAAAAGCAATGAGTTCAACGATATTTTACATGAATTTTTGCGAAATTTAAGGTGATTTAATTTGAATCAGGGGATAAATAAAGAGCTGGTTAAAAAGAGGTTTTCACATGCAGCCAAAAGCTATGACGATTACGCAGTAGTCCAAAAGAGCATGGCAAAAAAGCTCATTTGTTTGCTTAAAGAAGAAAAGGCACTGCACACTGCCAGGAGAATTTTAGAAATAGGGTGCGGCACTGGGTACTTTACAGCATGTCTTTTAAAGCATTTGGCTGATAAAAAGCTTAAAGATAACAAAATTCTCATCACTGACATTTCAGAGGAAATGCTGTATATGTGCAAAGAACGCATGAAAGCTCACGGTTTTGCGCTTGATAACATGGATTTTATGCAGTTAGATGGAGAAAACATAGCTTTGACTGATATAGACTTAATCGTTGCAAATGCAGTGTTTCAGTGGTTTAACGATTTGAAAAGCGCTTTATTCAACTACAACAAGTGTTTGAATAAAGGCGGCAGCATATTTTTTGCTACCTTTGCCAGCAAAACTTTCAATGAAATTCACAGCGCTTTTAATAACACCGTTTGCAGCAAAAAAAGATTTAAAATAGGTCAGAGATTTGTAAGCGCAGAGGATATTGGATTGTTCATGAGAGAGAGCGGTTTTGCTGACGTCAAAGTGTTGAACGAATTTAAGCGTCAGCACTTTAAAAACCCAAGAGAGCTGTTCAAAGCAATAAAGAAAATCGGAGCATCGAATGCGTGCGAAGTGAGTTATTTGGGCAAACAGTGCTACAAAGAATTTATCGAGTACTACAGCAAAAACTTTTCAGATGAGCAGGGAGTTTACTGCACTTATGAAATCATATACTGTTATGGGAGGAAGATGTAAATTGAATTATAGCAAGGAAGAACTTTTAAAGTGGGATATAGAATATGTGTGGCATCCGTTTACACAGATGAAGGAGTACTGTTCTGAAGAGATACTGATGATAGAAAGAGGAGAAGGTTGTTATCTCTGGGATATAGATGGAAATAAGTATATAGATGCAGTTTCATCTATATGGCTGAATGTGCACGGCCACAACCGCAAGGAGATAAACGAAGCTGTAAAGAAGCAAATCGATTTAGTTGCTCATTCTACGCTTTTAGGACAAGCTAACGTGCCTTCAACGGTTCTTGCCAAGAAGCTCATCCACATTGCTCCAAAGGGGCTTAAAAAGGTATTTTATTCCGACAATGGATCTACTTCTGTGGAGGTGGCTTTGAAGCTTGCATTTCAATACTGGCAGCAAAAGGGCGAAAAATACAAGAGCAAAACTAAGTTCATTTCTCTAAAGAGGGGTTATCACGGGGATACTATAGGTTCTGTGTCTGTCGGAGGAGTGGATTTATTTCATTCCATTTTTTCGCCGCTTTTATTTAAGGGGTACAAAGTGGATGTGCCATATTGCTACCGATGTGCGCTGAACCTTTCGTATGACACATGCAGTTTAGCCTGTACACAACAGGTGAAACAGATTATGGAAAAACACAGCGAAGAAATAGCAGCTTTTATAATGGAACCAGAGGTAATCGCTGCTGGAGGAATTATAACCGTTCCAAGAGGATATTTGAAGAGAATAAGAGAGCTATGTGATGAGCACAACATATTGCTCATATTGGATGAAGTAGCTGTGGGTTTTGGACGCACAGGAAAGATGTTCGCATGCGAACACGAAGATGTATCGCCAGACTTACTCTGCTTATCTAAAGGGATAACAGGGGGATACATGCCTTTTGCAGCTACGCTCACCACAGATGAGATATATGAGGCATTTTGGGGCGATGAAACTTTGAAGTTCACTCATGGACACTCATATACTGGAAATCAGCTGGGCTGCGCTGCAGCGCTGGCAAATCTAGAAATTTTTGAAAAAGAAAATCTAATCGCTGCAATTCAGCCTAAAATAGAGCATTTGAAAAAACTGCTTGAAAAGTTCTGGGAGATAGAAAATGTAGGGGATATAAGGCAAAGGGGCTTTATGGTGGGAATTGAACTCGTGGAAGATAGAAAGACTAAAAAACCCTTTGCGTTTGAAAAACGGCTTGGGCACAGGGTCATAATGGAAGCAAGAAAGCACGGGCTCATCTTAAGACCAATTGTAGATGTGATTGAAATTGTACCTATGCTGTGTGTGAGTGAAGAAGAACTTTCTTTCATCTGTGAAAAGACATTTGAATCCATAAAGGCAGTGTTAAAACAAGTAAAAACAAAAAATAAAAAAATAATATCACAATAGCTCAATGTAATATTGCTATCTATTTCAAAATTTTTGCAGCAGTTAAAAAAGGAGAAGGATTTTTACAAATGTCAATAGTAAATGAATTAAGCGCTAAAGTGTTGAGCGGCAAGAGTTTAAGCTACGATGAAGCAAAAGAGCTTTTGAATATTGAGGGAAACGAAGTCTATGATTTGCTCTTTTTCGCTCACAAAATTAAGCTTAAGTTTATAAAAAAAGAAGCAGAGTTGTGCGCAATCATACCTGGCAAGGTGGGAAGATGTCCTGAAAACTGCAAGTTTTGCGCGCAGTCTGTACATTACAACACAAATGTGAAGCTTAAAAAAATTGATGGAAAGAAAATAATACAGAAAGCAATTGAAGTTGAAGCGCAGGGCGTTGAACGCTACTCAATTGTAAACAGCGGTTACAGTCCAACTGCCAGTGAATTCGAAGAGGTTTTGGACATTTACTCAGAGATAAAAGCCAAAACCAGCTTAAAACTCTGTGCTTCGCTTGGAGTGATAGATGAGGAAAGAGCAAAAAAGCTTAAAAAAGCAGGTGTAACGAGATACCACCACAATGTAGAAACCAGCAGAAAATTTTATCCCAAAATTTGCACTACCCATAGCTATGATAAAAGGCTTAAGACCATAAATGCAGCTAAGAGAGCAGGTATGGAGATATGCTGCGGCGGTATAATTTCGCTTGGAGAAATTGAAGAAGATAGGCTCGATATGGCGTTTGAAATAAGGGAGTTAAATCCTGACTCTGTACCTATAAACATACTCACTCCAATTCCCGGCACTCCGCTTGAGAATCAAAAGATCATATCTCCCATGGAGATACTGAAGACAATAGCGATTTTTAGATTTATTATGCCAGATGTATCGATAAGAATTGCTGGCGGCAGGATAACGGGGCTTAAAGATTTACAACCTCTTTTGTTTTTAGCTGGAGCAGACGCTATGATAACTGGAGATTATCTAACTACACATGGACGTAAGATTCTAGACGATGTTGAAATGATAAAACACTTATATCAGCTTTGACAACACTTTTATTGCTCTGGTAAAATTTTATTGATAGTGTTCTTTATCTTTTGAAGCAAATATCCTTGTAAACACAAGGCGGTATAATGATGGGCATTGATTTAGTTACATACTCTTGCAGCTTAAATTCTTCAACTGAAGAAATATTTGAAAAGCTAAAAGCTATACCGTACGGTTTTTTACTGGATACTTCACTTGAAGTCAAAGGGCTTGGGCATTTTAGCTTTTTGGGTGCAGATCCCTTTATGATAGTCAAATCTAAAGATGGTGTTACCGAGCTCTTTGCAAAGGATGATCAAAATAGCTATAAAAAATTGGATACCTTCCACTCAAACCCTCTGGAAGTTTTAAAGCAGCTTGCAAAGCAATATGCGCTTGATTTCAAGAGCTTGGATTCTGAATTAAAAGGAATACCGCTTATAGGCGGCATGGTGGGGTTTTTCAGCTACGATTTTGGCAGGCAGCTTGAAAACATACCTGATATAGCTCTTGACCACTTAAACACGCCGGATTTTGTGTTTGGGCTTTATGATGTGATAATTGCTGTTGATAATAAGGAAAAAAAGCTTACGATTATATCTACAGGCTTTGAAGAAAGTGGCAAAAGGACTCTAAAAAGAGCAAGTGAGAGAATGAAGTGGGCAAAAGATATAATTAAAGTACAAAAGGTGGAAGTTGAAAAACCTTTAACTGAAAAATTTAGTGTTTTAAGTGAACTAAAGTCAAACTTCACAAAAGAAGAATACGAAAGAGCAGTTAAAAGAGCGATAGAACACATACTATGCGGCGACATATTTCAAGTTAACCTGTCTCAAAGGTTTAATTTATCAGCAAACATTGAAGGCTTTGACCTTTACAAGAGGTTGAAAAAAATAAACCCTTCTCCTATGGCAGCGTACTTGAATTTTGGAGATTTTGAGATTATATCTTCTTCGCCAGAGAGATTTTTAAAACTAGATGCTGATAGGATAGTTGAAACCTGTCCTATAAAAGGCACAAGGCCTAGAGGAGAGAACAAAAGCGAGGATGAAAAAAACTACATTGAGTTAAAAAACAGTTTAAAGGACAGAGCAGAGCTTACAATGATAATCGACTTGGAAAGAAATGACCTAGGCAAAGTGTGTGAAGTTGGAACCATAGGAGTTGAAGACTGCTTTAGAATTGAAACTTATCCAACTGTGTTTCACTTGGTAGCTACTGTCACAGGCAAGTTAAGTGAAGATAAGGATTTTTTTGATTTAATAGCTGCCACATTTCCAGGCGGTTCGATAACAGGTGCACCTAAAATAAAAGCGATGGAAATAATCGAACGGTTGGAACCAGTGCGGAGGGGTGTTTACACAGGTTCTATAGGATATATCAGCTTTGATGGCAGAGCAGATTTCAACATTGCTATAAGGACAATTGTAAAAAAAGGAAGAAATTATTACTTTCATGTAGGTGGGGGACTGACTTGTGACTCGGATCCAGAAGCAGAGTATTTTGAAACGCTGGACAAAGCCAAAGCCTTGATTGAAGCACTGGGATTAAAAAAGGAGAATAAAATATGAGCCTTGTGTGTGTAAATGGCAGTATAATTGAAGATTACAAAGTCCACATATCGCCTTTGTGTTTGGGAACAGCATACGGATATGGCTTGTTTGAAACGCTGCTCATATTAAGAGGAAAGCCTGTGTTTTTTGATGAACACATAAAGCGCTTGAATGATTCAGCAGAATTTTTTAACATAAAAGTTTTTTCTAAAGAGACGATACTTGAGTGGCTGATGAACTTGATAAATGTGCACAAAGTTTGTAATGGGAGAGCGCGCATCATGCTCACAGCAACAGATAAAGCTTTAAACAATGATAAGCTCTCCTCTAAATTATTCATAACTGTAAGCAGTTGCGTGCCGTACGCAGAAGAAAATTATGCAAGAGGCGCGAGATTGGGTTTTTTGAGTTTTACCAGAAATTCAAATAGCATAATAATTAAACATAAAACTATCAACTATTTAGAGAATATAATGGGGCAACAGCATGCACGCATGAACAACTGGGACGAAGCGCTGTTTTTGAATAGCGAAGGCTTTATTGCAGAAGGCACCAAGAGCAATATTTTTTTAGTTGTAGGTAATAAGCTTATCACCCCTGACGTTGAATCAGGCATACTGCCTGGGATAACAAGAGCCAAGATAATTGAGATTGCAACAAGAGAAAGGCTTACAGTTCTGGAAAAGAAAGTAAACACAGAAGAACTTGCAAGTGCTGAAGAATGTTTTATTTGCAATTCGCTCATGGGCATTATGCCTGTTTCTTTTATAATGAAAAGCGATTATGGCTTTGGAGGACGCAAATTTACAAAAAGAGATGTGGTGACTTTTTTGCGCAGTAAATACCTGCATGAGATAAATAACTCCATTTGAAAATCTGTGTTATAATCAAAATGAGCCTAAAATACAGCTGGATGGAGGATTGTTGCTGAGGATGAAATTTATAAGCCACGCTTTGGAGAAAACAAGACATTTATTTTACAAGATGATCAGTTTAAGAGGCTGTCCGCACAAGCTAGCAAAGAGTTTTTCTTTGGGATTTACCTTAGCCTTCCTTCCTTTGCCCGGAATAAATGTGATTTTAAGTGTTGTATTGGCAAAATTATTGAATTTAAACGTGTTGGCTGCTGCACTGCCAGGCTTGCTTTTGGCATATGTCTCTCCTTTTTTGTATATATTGAATTATAAAGTAGGTGCGGTTTTTATTCAAACCAGCTCAAATTTTGAATACAAAGAGATGGATCACAACTTGCCTTTATTTGAAAGGATTGTAGATTTTTTCGCTAACTTAGGTGTTGCATATTTGCTGGGCAGCATAATAAATGCAGCAGTTGTCGCAGTAGTGAGTTATTTTGCTTTTTATTATTTTTTTAAAAGCAAAAGCAACAATATTTCAGAAAAACAGCAGCTTATAAACAGCAAAAAGATAGTTATCAAGAAGAAAAATTCTTTTGCTAACGATAAGCCATTTGTAGCTAAGATTAAAAACTACAAAAAACTGCGGCGACAGCAGTAAAAACAATTAACCATAAAAAATCTTTTTAAAAAAGAGGTGTCTTTTCGTTTTGGATTGGCTAAAGGATGTGTTTGATGATTATGGATTGTTTGGTCTTTTGATATTAGCAGTGTTAGATTCCTTTATTTTATCCATACCTACAGAAGCCCTGTTTATTCCACTTGGGCTTGCAAATTGCAGCAATGTATTTTTATATGCGTCTTTAACGGCAGCTGCGGGAGCACTTGGTGCAGTTTTTGGTTACGTTCTAGGTCTTAAAGGCGGACGCCCAATATTGAATAGATTTTTTGACAACCGCCAGATATACAAAGCTGAAAGGTTGTTTTCAAAACATGGAAGCTTGGCGGTGGTTGTTGCTGCTTTTTCTCCAGTGCCTTTTCAGCTAGTTACCATTGCTTCTGGAGTGTTTAGGATGTCACTGATAAAACTTATAATCTGTGCATTTATAGGACGCTTTGCGCGTTTTGGTTTACTAGCTGTTATTATAGTACTTATGGGTGAAAAAGCGAGAGATTTTTTAACAAGCCCTGAGTTTTTGTATTTGCTTGTGTTGATTACAATAATAGGACTTGTGCTATACGGATTGTATTGGGTTCTGAAAGGGTTATTTACTAAAAAACTGTAAAGCAGT
>JAJOKN010000135.1:8905-13072 GCA_021129815.1 Desulfotomaculum sp.
GATATAATTGATTGCGTAATCAGGATTAATAACACTTGAACGAGGAGACGTTTTGCCTTGCTGTATCAGCTGCTGACAAACGCTGCGATGGGATGGATAACTGGATACGTTACAAACAAATATGCAGTAGATATGTTGTTTGATAAAAAATTTGGCTTAGGTGGTGTCATTTTAAAAAAACACGAGGAATTTGCTGAAAGCTTTGGCATGCTTGTTGAAAGAGACTTAATAAACCAACGCACAATTCAACAGGAATTGAAAAAGAAGAAAATTCGAGATGCAATTTACAACACTTTTTTTTATGCTCTTGATACTGCGTTGTATAACAAGCTAAAGAATTCAAGCTTGAGATTGTGCGACCTTCCTGGAGTGGATGAAAGCTCAAACAATATCCTGCACTTTTTTGAAGCTAACGCGCATGAGATCAGCAAAAAGCTGTCAACTGCTATTTGCAAGAAAGTTTATGTTGAAGATATTTTAACTGAAAAGCAGATTGAAAACATCTCTGAAGCGTTATGCAAAGAAATAATAAAAGTTCTTAAACAGAATGCGCCTTATTATATAAATGAAATCTACAAAGATATAAGCAACACGCATATTAAAGATTTGCTAACTGAAAATGTAGGCAAAAAAATTAAAGCAGGTTTTTTAAACTGTGCTAGTGACTACCATAAAAAGTTCAAAAATTTGAGTGAAATCGATGAATTTTTAACTTCTGTTTTTGATTGCATAGAACTTGATGCTCTGCTGTGTGATATTGAGGATAAGCTTAAAAAACGAAAGCTCAAAGACATAATTGTTTTGGATAACGATATCAAAGCTGTACTAAATGATATTTTGAATTCTGATAAGTTTAAACTTAATTTAGAAAAGCTCATAGGCAATATGTTAGAACTCTTGAAAAACTCTGATATGCGCATTGTGGATCTTTTAGGAAAAGATATAGAAAAAAGGCTTTTTGAGTACATAGACGATAAACTGCCATACATATTGGAGGAAATTATAGCTTTTATAAATGATAAAAAGTTTGAAATTGAGGGAATTATTGAAAACAGTATTGAAGAGCATTTAAAAAATAACGCTTGGGCAGGAGAGGTAAAGCTTCTATTGAAAAATTATTTTATTGGAAGCATATCAAAAGAATTCAATTTGCTGGATAAAATTATAAAATGGATTGAACTGCATGAAAAAGACAAGCAGCTGTCTCAAAAGATCACAAAAGATGTGATTGATTACCTGCAAAAGAATACCATCGGCAGCATAGTAGCTGATCTAGAAAAACAGGGTTTGATCAATGCAAGCATGATAGCTGATGTAATTCACAACAACATTCAGCTCATGTTAGATGAAATGGACTCAATGCATTTGAATTCTCTTTTAAAGGAAAAAAGCGCCTGCGATGTGTTCTGTACAGATATTTCTGGGTTTGTTAAAAATTTTATTAAGTCACACATAAAGGAATATCTTTACAGTCCTAAAGTTTCAGAATTTGTAAAATCAGAGCTCAATGCTAACTTGCAAAAGCTGTTCAGTTCAAAAGTTTATGAATCAGGTTTAAAACCAGAGCATATCCATCCTGCAGTACTGCGCTTGTTATCAGCTAATGAAGACAAAATTAAAAAAGCTATATCGAATCGAATAACTTGCTTTGTAAAAGATAAAAAATTATTGGAATACCAAGATATTATCTATAACATTGATAATTTCATAAAAACTCAAACCGCAGAGTTTATAAAACAGCAACTTGAAGTTCATAAACAGAAAAAGTTAAGCTCATATGCGGATTATTTAAAAAATCACAGCGATTACTTGGCTTATAAGTTGACAGCGCTGACGTTGGACATACTATCTGAAAATATGGATTTAATATTGAAAAACAGGGTTTCTGCTGTGATAGCACAGCAAATGAAGAGATACCCGCCGGAAATAATACGCGACAAAGCACAGGAATTTATGGGAAAAGAGCTAAAGCCCATAACCTATCTCGGAGCTTTCTTAGGCACTGTAGCGGGAAGCAGCATATATTTATTTCAACATTTCAGCGGAATAGCAGCTGGATATTATGCACTGCTCGTAAATCCTTTAGTGTATGCATTTACAGGTGTTGCTACAAACTGGCTTGCTATAAAGATGCTGTTTAAGCCATATAAAGCAATATATCTAGGAAATATAAAACTGCCTTTTACTCCGGGAGTTGTAGGCAAAAATAAAGCTAGATTTGCTAGAAGAACAGCAGAGTTTATACACAAAGAATTGCTGAATGAAGAAATGCTAGCTGAAAAACTTTTGTGTGCTTCTGATGAGAATAAAGTTAATGCAATTAAATATATATCGGAAAACAACTATGATGTGGTCAATAGGTTTGCAACACACAGTGCAGAAAAGTGGGAGAAAAAAACAAATACATTTGTGGTAAAAAGGGCTTTTTTGTATTTCGACAAAAATCGAATTGTTATAGCGGAAAGCTTATCTGATAAAATTGCAAGCGCCGAATTAAAAGACATTGGAATTTTTGATAAAGATTTAAAGCTGCTTTTACATGAGCAAACCCATCACATAAACAGCCTTTTAAAGAAAAAGAGCGCAAGCTTTATCAAAACAAAATCACCTTTGATCGAATTTATTCCTGCTGAACTGATGGAAGTTGTTATGGAGAAGATAAATAAATCTATTGAAAAGAGATTGGATGAAACACTTATGCTTTTTTTGCAAAAACTCAACTCTGATGATGAGCTAAAAAAAGCTCTATTTATATACTTTGAAAAATTAAAGCACAAAAAGTTAAATGAAATTATTCCTGAACAGCTGCAGCGCCGCTTAAAACAAGAACTTGTCATTTATATCTTGAATGCAGTTAAATCTGAGAGAGAAAGCTTGTTTAATGTCATAGAAAAGAGCATGGAATTCATATTTACAAAACAAAAAAGAGCAAATTTTGCAGAGTTAAACTGTGTGGAAACCAGCTTAAGCTTTAAGTTGATGCTGTCAAACATGGATTACATAAAAAGAATTACGCTTGATAGCTTTGTAAACAAGGCGTGTGAATATCTTAAATCTCAAGAAAGTGTCATATCAGACAGCATAAAGAAAAACATTGTGCAAAAAGATTTGTTTACGTGGCTTGTAAGCGGCTTGTTTGGTATAGATAAAGACATTGACGTTGTAGTGAGGGACCTAGTTCGGCACAAAATTCCTGATTTTTTACATGAAGAACAAGAAAATTTAAAAAAAATTATCGATAACTTTTGGTATAAACAATTAAAAGCCGAAAACACACAGCAAATAAAATTCTTTGACCACTTGTTAAAAGAAGCGTTTGAAAATATTTTCAACTATTTATTAAATGATGAAAAATCACAGATGTATATAAAAAGTTTTTTAGAAGGAATCATAGATGATTTTTTGAATGTTGAGCTGGAAAGCATCTTTTGGAAAAGTTTTTCAGAAGATTTTTTTGAAATTTTTGAGCCAGAACTAGAAATATTCAAAAACCACATGTCGGAAAAAATATATGAAAACAAAAAACAGCTCATATTTTCAGTCAATATGTTGACAGCAGCGATTGTGAGTAAAACAATTTTTAGAGCAAGTATAAATCAGATATTCAGCAAAATAAATGAGAAAGATATTGATGTTGCAATTGACAATATCACTGACTTGATTTTAAAGTCAAACTCATTTGAAAGAGCTGTGTTTGACTTCAATGAAAAAGTGTTACTGGCTTTAAATCGAAAAAAGCTTAAAGACTTGATAAAAATAGATTTATTAAAAGGTGATATATCAAAAGTGCTGGAGAAATTGATACACAATGGTGCATTTAAGTCTGAGGTAAAGGATATTATCCAACCTGTTTTGTTGTTATTTATGATGCAATTTATAAACTTAATAGAAGAAGAATTGAAATATTTTATCGCTGAAACTCTATTTGAGAGCATTATAACTTCTGTACAAAAAAATGCTAAAGAATTAGCTCATAGCGTTGATATACAGAATATCATAGAACAGGCTGTAAATGATATGAACTCAAAGGAAATAGAAGATATGTTTTATGCTTTTGCAGGAGATTATTTTAAACGACTGATACTTTACGGTTCTTTTGGAGGAGTTTTTGGATTGCCAAGTGCAGCAGCCGCATTAGCTTAAACCTTAAAATGAAATTTTAACTTT
>JAJOKN010000141.1 GCA_021129815.1 Desulfotomaculum sp.
CTTACTAGGACAAACTCACTTCACCCCGCTCTTCAACAACCCATAAGCCATACCATCTGCCAATGCATGCCAGCTGGCTTCTATCAGGTTTGTGGACACGCCAACGGTGTTCCATGAAGCGTGTCCGTTGCTGGTTTCTATAAGAACTCGCACAACTGCACCTGTTGCAGATTCCTCGTCTAGCACGCGCACTTTGTAGTCGTGCAGTTTCATGTTTTTGACTTCGGGATATACTTCAACTAAAGCTTTTCTCAAAGCATTGTCCATTGCATTTACCGGACCGTTTCCTTCTGCTGCTGTATGCACTTTGCTGCCTTTTATATTTAATTTTATCACTGCTTCAGAGTAAACGGGCTCGTCGTTCTTCATCTCTATCATTATGCGCATGTTTTCAAGTGTAAACGGCTCTGCATAGTCATTGAACATTCTTCTCATAAGCAGTTCAAAAGAAGCCTCTGCTGCTTCAAATTGATAGCCTTTGTTTTCCATCTCTTTTATCTTTTTCAAAATCTCCCTCTCTTTAACCTGTCCATTTAGCTTTAGATTGAGCTCTTGAAATTTATAAAACAGGTTAGATGCGCCGGAAAGTTCTGAAACCAGCACCCTGCGTCTGTTGCCCACTTTCTCTGGAGCGATGTGTTCATAGGTAGCAGAATTTTTCAAAAGTGCATTCACATGTATGCCGCCCTTATGCGCAAACGCGCTTTTACCTACATATGGCTGATGAGGGTTTGGTTTTATGTTAGCTATTTCATATACATAGTGAGACAGCTCAGCGAGCTTTTTGATGTTATTATCGGGAATTGTTTTTATTTTATACTTAAAAGTCAAGTTGGGAATTATGGAACACAAATTAGCATTTCCGCAGCGCTCGCCAAAGCCATTTATGGTTCCCTGCACCTGAACAGCTCCAGCTTTAACTGCTGCTAAAGAGTTCGCAACAGCTAACTCACAATCGTTGTGCGCATGAATACCAAGAGGAATATCTACTTTCTTTTTTACTTCTGATACAATATCATATATTTCACATGTCATCGTGCCGCCGTTAGTATCGCACAGCACCGCTATGCTCGCTCCACCACTCTTTGCTGCACGCAGTGTAGCTATCGCATACTCTTTGTTGGCTTTGTATCCATCGAAGAAGTGCTCCGCATCATATATCACTTCTATACCGTTATCTTTTAAATACGCTATTGATTCTTCAATCATCTTCAAATTTTCATCTAAAGTAGTCTTTAGCACTTGCAGTACATGGAAATCCCAAGTTTTTCCAAATACTGCAGCATGAGCCACCCCTGACTCAAGAGTAGCTGATAAGCTTGCATCTTGTTCCACCGATGTATTAGGTCTTCTAGTGCTGCCGAAAGCAACTAGTTTGGCATTCTTTAAGGGTTTTTGTTTCATTCTTTGAAAAAACTCAGCATCTTTAGGGTTAGAGCCCGGCCAGCCACCTTCTATATAATGAAAACCCATTTCATCGAGTTTTATCGCTATTTTAATTTTATCATCTACCGACAGCGAAATGCCCTCGCTTTGAGTGCCATCGCGCAGCGTCGTGTCGTATATCTGTACTGTCGGCAAAGCAATCACTCCTATGAATTAATATAGGTTTACAAAATTTTCTTCAACACCAGTTCTCCCATCTCTTTTGTCCCAACTTGCTTCATTCCATCCTGCATTATGTCAGCCGTACGATAACCTTCATTTAAAACTTCTGTAACTGCACTTTCAATCACCTGTGCTTCTTCTCCCATGTTGAAGCTCACTCTTAACATAAGCGCTGCTGAAAGCACAGTTGCAAGCGGATTTGCTATGTCTTTTCCAGCTATATCCGGCGCTGAACCATGGATTGGCTCATACAAAATCACTTTACCTCCAATGCTTGCAGATGGAAGCATACCAATAGAACCTGTAAGCTGTGCTGCAAGGTCGGTTAAAATATCTCCAAACATGTTTTCCGTTACCACCACATCGAATTGCTTCGGCCACCTCACAAACTGCATTGCGCAGTTATCCACATACATGTGATTTAATTCAACTTCTGGATACTCATCTGCTAATGCAGTCGCGCGCTCCCGCCAGTGCCTTGAAGTCTCCAGCACATTTGCTTTGTCCACTGATGTGAGTTTCTTCTTTCGGTTCTTTGCCAACTCAAAAGCAAGTCTTATCACTCTATCGATTTCTTGAGTTGTATAAACCAACGTGTCTATTACTCTATATCCACTTTCAATTTCTTCTTTTTTCTTTTCCCCAAAATAAAGTCCTCCCGTAAGCTCGCGCACAACTAGCATATCTAAATCAGCTACCACTTCAGGTTTTAATGTAGAAGCATCGGCAAGCACGGGAAACACTCTTACAGGCCGTAAATTTGCATAAAGCCCCAGCTCTTTTCTTAAAGGCAAAAGCGCTCCTACCTCAGGACGCAAGTGCACCGGCAAGCTATCCCACTTTTCCCCTCCAACAGCACCTAAGAGCACTGCATCACTATCTTTGCAAAGCTCAAGCGTTTCATCTGGCAGCGGATGCCCTGTTTCATCATAAGCTGCTCCTCCAATAAGCGCTTCTTTAAATTCAAATTCATGGCTGTACTTTTTTGCTATCGCTTTTATAACTTCTACTGCCACTGGCACAATTTCCTTTCCTATGCCATCACCCGGAAGTACTGCAATCTTATGCATTCCTGCTCACCTTCTTTTTTACGTAATTTATAAGCCCACCTGCTGATATAATCTCCTGCATGAACTCTGGCACTGGAGTAGCTCTGTACTCTTCATTCTTAGTCAAGTTCTTTATAATGCCGGTTGATGCATCTACTTCCAACACATCGCCCTCATCTATTTTTTCCACTGCCTCTTCGCATTCAAATATGGACAGTCCTATGTTAAAAGCATTTCTGTAAAATATTCTTGCAAATGTCTTAGCTATAACGCAGGACACGCCACAGGCTTTTATAGCTACTGGCGCATGTTCTCTTGAACTGCCACAGCCAAAGTTTTTGCCTGCAACTATTATGTCTCCCTTTTGAACTTTGCTATAAAAACTTGCATCAGCGTCTTCCATGCAGTGCTTTGCAAGTTCTTCTGGATCTGAGGTGTTTAGGTATCTTGCAGGTATTATCAAATCTGTATCTATATCATCTCCAAATTTCCAAACCTTTCCTGAAAATTTCATGCGTTCTAATCCCCTTTTCTATTTTTTTATAACTTCATCAGGATGAGCTATGCGCCCCAGCACTGCAGATGCAGCTGCTACCGCAGGATTGGATAAATACACTTCGCTCTCTGGGTGTCCCATTCTGCCTACAAAGTTTCTATTGGTAGTAGCAATAGCCCGTTCTCCCTTTGCTAATATTCCCATGTGTCCTCCTAAACACGGTCCACATGTAGGAGTGCTCACAGCAGCACCAGCTTCTATGAATATTTCTACCAATCCTTCTTTCATAGCTTGCATATATATCTTTTGAGTTCCCGGAAAGATGATAGCTCTCACATCTGGATGCACCTTATTGCCTTTAAGTACTTCTGCAGCAATCCTCAAATCCTCTATCCTGCCATTTGTACAGGAACCAATAACTGCCTGATCAATTCTCACATTTACTGCCTCGCTGACAGGCTTTGTATTCTCCGGCAGGTGCGGAAAAGCCACTTGCAGTTCCATATTTGTAACGTCAATTTCATATACTTCTAAATATTTCGCATCTTCATCGCTGTAATAAAACTCATACGGAAATTTCATGCGCCCCTCTATGTACTGCTTTGTCTTTTCATCCGGTGCAATGATGCCGTTTTCTCCACCTGCTTCTATAGCCATGTTGCACATGGTAAATCTGCTGTCCATTGAAAGTTCTTCTATTACAGGACCTGTAAATTCCATAGCGCGGTAAAGCGCCCCATCTACACCTATTTTGCCTATTGTGTAAAGAATCAAATCTTTGCCGCTCACCCAACGCGGCAAGTTGCCATAATATATAAACTTTAAGCTTTCAGGCACTTTAAACCAAGTCTCACCCAAAGCCATTGCAGCAGCTAAATCCGTACTCCCTACACCCGTAGAAAAAGCGCCCAACGCTCCATACGTACAGGTGTGGGAGTCCGCACCTATAATTACCTGCCCAGGACCTACAAGACCTTCTTCAGGCAACAAACAGTGCTCAATACCCATTCGTCCCACTTCATAGTAAAACTCCAGCTCCTGCTCGCGCACAAACTCCCGCATAAATTTACATTGTTCTGCTGATTTTATGTCCTTATTAGGTGTAAAGTGATCAGGCACAAGCACCACGCGTTTTTTATCAAACACTTTGTCAATGCCTATCTTTCTAAACTCTTTTATCGCAAGCGGCGCAGTTATATCATTTCCAAGCACTAAATCAACTTTTGCGCTTATAAGCTCTCCCGGCTCCACAAAATCTTTACCAGCGTGAGCTGCCAATATCTTTTCGGTAATAGTCATGCCCATCTAAAATATCACCTAACCTTTGTTTAAAATTACTTTTTTTGATTAATAGCTATTTTATTAGTTGCATTTATGTATGCTTTTGCGCTGGCTTCTATAACATCTGTGCTCACTCCGCGTCCTGTATAAACTTCTCCATTATCAGCTTTTCTAAGCTTTACAACCACCTCGCCCAGCGCATCTTTACCTGCAGTTACTGCGTTTATGGAGTATTCTTCCAGAATAAGACGCAAATTTGTAATTTTATCTATCGCATTGTATATTGCATCCACCGGACCATCGCCCCATGAAGCTGCCTTTTTCTTTTCTCCATCTACCGTTATAACTACTGTCGCTGTTGGCACAATTGTGTTCCCGCTCGATATGTGAATATAATCAAGCACATACTTGTTATCTATCTTTATGGTTTCTTCAGTCACTATAGCTTCTATGTCGCTATCGCTTATCTCTTTCTTTTTAGATGTAAGCTCTTTAAATCTCTTAAAAGCCTTATCCAGCTCCTCGTCTGTCAAATTATAGCCAAGCTCAGCAAGCCTTTCACGAAAAGCATGGCGCCCAGAGTGCTTGCCTAACACCAAGCTGCTCTGCGGAATGCCAACCATCTCTGGGTTCATTATCTCATAGGTAGCTCTTTCTTTTAGCACTCCATCCTGATGAATTCCTGATTCATGAGCAAATGCATTTTTACCCACTATGGCTTTGTTGTGCTGCACTGGCATTCCTGTAAGGCTGGATATCAAGCGGCTGGTGCGATATATCTCTTTGGTGTTTACAGATGTCACCACTTTATACCTATCACGCCGCGTGTGAATAGCCATAATAATCTCTTCTAAAGCAGCATTGCCTGCACGCTCTCCGATGCCGTTTATAGTGCCTTCCACTTGCCTTGCGCCGGCAGATACCGCAGCCAAAGAATTTGCAACTGCCAAGCCTAAATCATCGTGGCAATGCACGCTTATTATCGCATTACCTACATTAGGTACTTTCTTCATTATAGCAGATATGAGTTCGTAAAATTCTTCAGGTGTGGCATAACCCACTGTGTCAGGAATATTCACTACCTTAGCCCCTGCGTCTATCACAGCTTCTATTATCTTGCACAAGTAATCTATGTCAGACCTAGATGCATCTTCAGCAGAAAATTCCACGTCAGAAGTGTATTTGCACGCATATTTCACTGCTGCAACAGCCATATCCAGAACCTGTTCTCTGTTTTTTTTGAGTTTATATTTCAAATGAATATCCGAAGTAGCTATAAAAGTGTGAATCCGTGGCTGTTCAGCATCCTTTATCGCTTCCCACGCTGTATCTATATCATTGAAATTAGCGCGGGCAAGCGCTGCTACTGCAGCGCCTTTTACTTTCTTCGCTACAGCCTTTACTGCTTCAAAGTCACCTGGAGATGTAACAGGAAATCCTGCTTCTATGATATCAATCCCTAACTTTGCAAGCTGATTTGCAATTTGTACTTTTTCATCAGCATTTAAGTTGACACCAGGAGATTGTTCGCCATCTCTCAACGTGGTATCAAAAAGATATACTCTATTTCCCAAACTAAATCACCAATCCCTTATTTTTTATCCTTCAACCATGGCATCATTTTGCGGATCTCAGCACCTACTTTTTCTATTTGCAGTTCTTTTTCTCTTTTTCTCATCGCATTGAACACAGGGTTGCCAGCTTGATTTTCCAATATCCACTCCTTTGCAAACTGTCCTGTCTGGATCTCACGCAGTATCTTTTTCATCTCTTTTCTAGTTTCTTCTGTTATGATGCGCGGTCCGCGAGTGTAATCTCCAAACTCACATGTATTGCTCACAGAATCCCGCATGTTTGCAAGGCCGCCTTCATATATCAAATCAACTATGAGTTTAACTTCATGCAAGCACTCGAAGTATGCCATCTCCGGCTCATAACCCGCTTCCACTAGCGTATCAAAGCCTGCTTTTATAAGTGCTGCAAGCCCTCCTGCTAGCACCACCTGTTCGCCAAACAAATCAGTTTCAGTCTCTTCTCTAAATGTAGTCTCAAAAACTCCGGCACGCGTGCAGCCTATTCCTTTTGCATAAGCAAGCCCAAGCTCTTTTGCCCTGCCGGTAGCGTCCTGATGTACTGCTAGAAGTGCTGGCACACCTTTGCCTTCCTCATACATTCGGCGCACTAAGTGTCCAGGGCCCTTTGGTGCAACCATGAATACATCCACATCTTCAGGCGGTACTATTTGGTTAAAGTGTATGTTAAACCCATGAGAAAACATAAGCGCCTTTCCAGATGTCAAATGTTCTTTTATCTCTTGCTCATATACATTTCTTTGAATTTCATCAGGCAACAGCACTTGAATGATATCTGCCTTTGCGCTCGCTTCACTCACTGTAAGTACTTCAAATCCTGCATCCTCTGCTTTTTTCCAACTTTTGCTGCCTTTTTTAAGTCCTATTATTACATTTAACCCGCTATCCTTTAGGTTCAACGCCTGCGCATGTCCCTGACTGCCATACCCTAGCACAGCGATAGTTTTATCCTTTAACACATTTAAATCCGCATCTTGATCATAAAAAATCTTCGCCATAAAATATATACCTCCTAAAATTTAAATTTTCTTAGAACCCCTTATAATAGCAACTTTACCTGTACGCACAAGCTCGCTTATAACATAAGGTCTTAGTGTATCTATCAAAGCATTTAGCTTTTCAGCACTTCCTGTAGCTTCAATTATAAGCGATTTGGGACTATAATCAACAACTCTCGCACGGAAAATTTCAACAATCTGCATGACTT
Organism: Desulfotomaculum sp.; assembly: GCA_021129815.1. Taxonomy (GTDB): domain Bacteria; phylum Bacillota; class Desulfotomaculia; order Desulfotomaculales; family Desulfohalotomaculaceae; genus JAJOKN01. The sequence goes on from JAJOKN010000141.1 coordinate 7,234, forward strand.
CAATTCTGTGCGCTCTTTCTGCATGCACTTTTATCAACACAAGCTCACGCTCTACATGCGCATCCTGCGTAATGTCACTTATCTTTATAACATCTATCAGCTTGTGAAGCTGTTTTGTCACTTGTTCTAATGTACGGCTGTCGCAGTCCACTACAATTGTCATTCTCGAAACAGTTGGATCATCGGTCTTGCCAACTGCCAAGCTTTCAATATTAAAACCTCTCCTGCTGAACAGCCCTGCCACTCGTGCAAGCACACCTGGACTGTTTTCCACCAAAACCGCAAGCGTATGCAGCATTAAAATCTCCCCTCCTTCATAACGATAGTCAAAAGTACGTTTATCCTAAAAGACATTTCTTAGTCCAACATATTCTTAATTTCTCCGCCAGGAGGAACCATGGGCATCACATTTTCTTCAGGCTCAACTATGAAGTCTATGAGCACCGGCTTTGAGCTTTCTATAGCTTGTTTCAGCACCGGTTCTACATCTTCAGGCTTTTCTGCTCTATATCCTTCTGCATCATAAGCTTCAGCAAGCTTAACAAAATCAGGTGCAGTAATAGGTGTATGTGAGTACCTTCTGTTGTAGAAGAGCTCCTGCCACTGACGAACCATTCCAAGATATCCATTGTTCAAAATAGCCACATTTACAGGAAGTTCATAATATACCGCGGTAGCAAGTTCCTGAATATTCATCTGAATACTGCCATCACCTGCTATGTCGAATACTATATCATTTGGACAGCCTACCTGTGCACCAATGGCTGCAGGAAATCCATACCCCATAGTTCCAAGGCCTCCTGAAGATATGAAAGAGCGCGGCCTTGTATAGGTATAAAATTGCGCAGCCCACATCTGGTTCTGTCCTACCTCAGTAGCAATTATCGCCTTACCTTCTGTAACTTCATGTATTTTCTTCGCCACATGCTGGGGCTTAATAGCCTTTCCATCCTTTAAGTCATATCTTAACGGGTATTCTTTCTTCCACTGTTTTACTTTATCTTGCCAAGCACCCGGTAGCTTCTTTTCAAGCCTTTCAAGCAGCTGATTTAGAACCACTTTGACATCTCCAACAATTGGAAAATCTACGCGCACGTTCTTTCCGATTTCTGCAGGATCAACATCGATATGAATTATTTTAGCTTCTGGTGCAAAGCTTTCCACTTTACCTGTAACCCTATCGTCAAAGCGCGCTCCTATTGCAATGAGCAGATCACAGTCGCAAACAGCATAGTTGGCTGCTTTTGTTCCGTGCATTCCCAGCATACCGAGTGACAACGGATGATCTTCTGGAAACGCGCCTAACCCCATAAGCGTTGTAGTTACAGGTGCTACTATCAGCTCGGCAAGCTTTTTAAGCTCTTCACTCGCACTTGCATTTATAACTCCGCCGCCTGCATAAATAACCGGCCGTTCACTTTGCATTATCGCCTTTGCCGCTCTGTTTACAGCAGCGATATTTCCTTTTACAGTAGGTTTATACCCCCTAAGGCTTATAGGTCCTGGCTTTGTATAATCAACTTCTTCTGCCGATACATCTTTAGGTATATCCACTAAAACTGGACCTGGGCGCCCTGTCGTAGCAATGTGAAATGCTTTATGCACTATCTCCGCCATATCAGCAGCATCCTTAACTAGATAGTTGTGTTTTGTAATCGGCTGTGTTATTCCTGTTATATCTGCTTCTTGAAACGCATCGCGCCCCAGCATTGACCTTACAACCTGACCTGTAAATGCTACAAGCGGTACTGAATCCATATAAGCATTTGCAAGACCTGTAACTAAATTAGTAGCACCCGGGCCTGAGGTTGCTATGCACACTCCCGGTCTTCCAGTAGCTCTTGCATAGCCATCAGCTGCGTGAATAGCCCCTTGCTCATGCCTTGTTAAGATATGTCTAAGATCTGAATCATAAAGCGCATCATAAATCGGCAGCACTGCTCCACCTGGATAGCCAAAAATTGTATCCACGCCTTCTTCAATCAGTGATTTTATCAAAATCTGTGCCCCTGACAATTTCATAAAAGTTTCATCCTTTCCTACGACTTATAAGCACAGCTCCAGTATCAGCTGATGATACCATTTCAACATACCTAGCTAAATAACCTTCTTTAAATCTAGACTCTGGAGGTGAAAATTCTGCAAAACGCTTTTTGATTTCTTCTTCGCTCAATTCCACATCCAAACGATAGTTTGGAATATCCATATTGATAATGTCACCGTCTCTTATTATAGCAATAGGCCCGCCTGCAGCTGCTTCTGGTGAAATATGACCAACACATGGTCCACGTGTAGCACCTGAAAAACGTCCATCTGTTAAAAGCACAACATCTTTATCCAAATCCATACCTGCTATTGTAGCTGTAAAGAGTAGCATCTCTCTCATGCCACCGCCACCTCTTGGCCCTTCATACCTTATAACAACTACATCTCCTTTTTTGATCTTGCCGTCTATAAGCGCTTTATAAGCTTCCTCTTCGGAATCAAACACTCTAGCTGGTCCTCTGTGTCGCAGCATTTCCTGTGCAACGGCTGATCTTTTCACAACTGCACCGTTTGGAGCAAGGCTTCCTTTTAAAACAGCAATGCCTCCTATATCAGAATAAGGATTGTCAATAGGTCGAATTACGCTTTCATCTTTAATTTTACAGCCCTTTATATTCTCACCAACGCTACAGCCAGTAACTGTTAAAACATCTAAATTTATAAGTCCTTTTTTTGACAGTTCTGACATAACCGCAGGCACACCGCCTGCCGCATCCAAATCCTCTATATGATGTCCCCCTGCCGGAGCAAGTCTACACAGGTTTGGCGTTCGCTCGCTTATTTCGTTGAATCTATCCAGCTTTAAATCCACTTTTGCCTCGTTTGCAACTGCTAATATATGTAACACTGTATTGGTAGAACAGCCAAGCGCCATATCGACTACCAAAGCATTATCTATAGAACGCTCATTTATTATATCGCGAGGTCTTATATTCTTCTCAACAAGTTCCATTATTTTAATACCTGTTCGTTTTGCAAGCTTTATTCTATCTGCTGAAACTGCAAGCTTTGTGCCATTCCTAGGAAGAGCTACTCCCAAAGCCTCTGTCAAGCAATTCATAGAATTTGCAGTAAACATACCCGAGCACGAACCACACCCCGGACATGCGTTTTCCTCCATTTCATAAAGCTCCTCCATGCTCATCTCTCCGGATCTTACAGCTCCTACTGCTTCAAATACATTGCTGAGCGACACAGCCCTTCCACCCACTCTGCCAGCCATCATAGGGCCGCCGCTCACTATAATTGCAGGTATATTGATTCTCGCCATTGCCATCAGCATTCCCGGCACCGACTTATCGCAATTAGGAATGAGCACAATGCCATCAAACGGGTGAGCCTGCACCATTATCTCTATAGAATCAGCTATTATCTCCCTGCTGGGAAGCGAATACTTCATTCCCCCATGCCCCATAGCAATGCCATCGCACACACCTATAGTGCTGAATTCTAAAGGAGTCCCACCTGCCATGCGCACACCTGCTTTTACTGCTTCAGCTATGTTATTTAAATGCAAATGTCCCGGTGCCACATCATTTTGAGAATTTATAATACCTATTATAGGTCGATTTAATTCCTCATCTATTAAACCAGATGCTTTAAACAGACTCCTGTGCGGTGCTCTCTCCAAGCCTTTTTTCATGACATCGCTGCGCATAAAAACCCCCTCCTGTATTAAATTAAAAGCCTCTCGTGCCCACAGTCAACTAAAACCCCAGGGATGAGAGGCAACTTACATGCCTTGCTTGCCCGCGTTACCACCCTGCTTACACTTTTACATTGTCGCACTAATTTAAAACCTATGCACAACATAAAAGTACCGCTCTCAGTTTTGATAACGGGTTACTGCAACCCGACTTTCCCTACTCGAGCACAAAGATAATATCTACCCTCTTTGTCTTTTCAGGAAAGCAGCTACAAGGTGAGCAAGACTTGCTGCAAAAACACCGGTTTCCAGCTTCCCCGGCTCTCTGTAGTTTTTGCTGTTGCAAGCTTTCTCCTTGTCATCGCTTTTTTGCTGTATAATATTTTTACACTAATGCTCAATCGCTTTGCATATAGTATAATAAGAATATGTGTGTCAAGCATCGTCAAAAATGAATGCACCTTGTTTGATTTCTAAAAAATTTCTTTTACCTAATGTTTGCTGGACGTTCTGTCAACACTACAGACATCTCTCTCTCTTTTCCTTTGCTATCCACCAGCTTGATTTTTAATGTTTCTCCTACTTTTTTAGATTTCACTATATCAATAACTTCATCAGCAGTTGTAACTTTAACACCATCAAGGCCTATAATAACATCTCCTGGTTTGATTCCTGCTTTATACGCAGGGCTGCCTTTGTGCACTTCGACTACCATTGCACCATAATCATATTTTAAGTCAAAATAGCTTGCTATTCTTGGAGTTACAGTCTGAATGTACACTCCCAGCCATGGACGTATAACTCTTCCTTTTTCTATCAGTTGATCCAACACCGCTTTAACTGTGCTCGAAGGTATAGCAAATCCTATACCTTGGGCTTGAATATTAACAGCTGTGTTTATGCCAATTACCTCTCCACGCAAATTTAAAAGAGGCCCACCGCTATTTCCAGGGTTTATAGAAGCATCAGTTTGTAAAAGGTGTTCATACTTTCGGTCCTGCGCTCTCACAGGACGTTCTTTAGCGCTGATAACACCAACTGTAACAGTATCTTCTAACCCATAAGGGCTACCTATAGCTATAACCCATTCCCCCACCCTTACATTTTCTGAGCTGCCTAGTTTTAAAGTAGGAAGATCAGGCAAGGGATCTATCTTTAGCACTGCTAAATCCAGGTCAAAATCCGCCCCAACAACTTTTGCAGGCACAGGTTGCTTGCGGCCTTTGATATAAACATATATTTCGCTAGCATCATCAATAACGTGTTCATTTGTCAAAATATACCCTTCTTCAGAAATTATAAAACCCGAACCCAGCCCTGTGCGTTGTTGTGGAAAGAGTTCAAACTGGTCACCAAAAAAATACCTAAAGAATGGATCATTTAAAATCCAATTATCCGACCGCGCTGGCACCACCGTCTCTATTTTAACAACCGCAGGGCTTGCATACTCTACAATATCTGCAATGGTATTCGGTCCAATTCCTGGAAAATATGAGTTGCTTTGCTGTTGTGTATTATAATCTTTACCTGGATTAGTATTATTCTTATAGCAATTACAGGTGTTGATGTAAGCCGGATGATTATAATCTTTACCTGGATTAGTATTATTCCAAGCAATTTCGCTGTAAATGCAACTGATCATATAATAAATGCAACTGATCATAATCATCAGAAATATTGACAAAAAAGACACAAATACCGCAGTGTATTTTCTATTTTTTTTACTCTCTTCTTTACTCGTTG
>JAJOKN010000098.1:0-5958 GCA_021129815.1 Desulfotomaculum sp.
AAGGTTTAATTCAACTGTAAATAATTGTAAGTAAGATAGAGTGTTTTCAAAAAAATCCTCCTGCGCAAGCAGAGACGTCAAAAACTTGACACCGTCCCGTCGCATTTTATTATTGACATAAATATATAGTTAGATTATACTAAGCTTAACAGTATGTATATTTCCTACCATCGCATGCAAAAAGCAAATAAAGTCATTTAAAATCGGAAGTGTTCTTTCATATGGTTCTTTCAAATTTCAGCGACTACGATCTTTACCTATTCCACGAAGGCACTAATTTCCGCAGCTATAACATGTTAGGAGCTCATTTGACAGAACAAAGAGGCATAAAAGGCGTGCGGTTTGCTGTGTGGGCTCCAAATGCCAAAGAAGTGCGAGTGGTTGGGGATTTCAATAGTTGGAATGGCAAAGACCACTGCATGACTAAAGTGAAGAGATCGGGAATTTGGAGTATTTTTATACCTGGGTTAAAAGAAGGCGATTTATATAAATATGAGATTGTTACCCGTCATAATGAAGTGCTCTTAAAGTGTGACCCATATGGTTTTTATGCAGAGTGCCGTCCTAAGACAGCTTCCGTGGTATTCTCTTTACGCAATTATGAGTGGAATGACGATAAGTGGTTTGAAAGAAAGAGATTAGAGTCAATATATGAACAGCCAGTGCTGATATATGAAGTTCACTTAGGTTCATGGAGAAGAAAAAGCAATAATGAGTTTTATTCTTATAAAGAACTTGCGGATGAACTGATAGATTATGTAGTGCAGATGGGATATACACATATAGAGATACTGCCGTTAGCAGAACATCCACATGATGGGTCATGGGGATATCAAGCCACAGGTTATTTTGCAGTGACCAGCAGATATGGCAATCCACGTGATTTTATGTACTTTGTGGACAAATGCCATCAAGCTGGGGTAGGTGTAATTTTGGATTGGGTGCCGGGGCATTTTTGCAAAGATGCTCACGGGCTTGCTAGATTTGACGGCACTGCACTGTATGAAAGTGGTAATCCGCTTAGAAGTGAAAATTGGCAATGGGGAACTGCAAATTTTGATTTCAGTAAACCTGAGGTTCACAGCTTTTTGATTTCTAATGCTCTGTTTTGGTTCGATGTCTATCATATCGATGGCTTAAGAGTAGATGCAGTAGCACAAATGCTGTACTTGGATTTTGCTAAAAAAGAAGGCGAGTGGGTACCTAACAAGTATGGTGGGCGTGAAAATATCGATGCGATAGATTTTATGAAAAAATTGAACAAAGCAGTTTTTGCAAATTACCCTCATTCACTTGTGATTGCTGAAGAGTCAACACAATGGCCGATGGTTACAATGCCTACTTACTTAGGAGGGCTGGGCTTTAATTACAAGTGGAACATGGGTTGGATGAACGATATGCTGAAGTATATGGAAATGGATCCTATTTTTAGAAAGCACCACCACAATTTGCTTACGTTTTCTTTCTTTTATGCTTTTTCGGAGAACTTTATATTGCCGTTATCTCACGATGAGGTAGTGCATGGCAAAAAATCTTTGCTTGACAAGATGCCAGGAGATTATTGGCAAAAGTTTGCTAACCTGCGCTTGCTATATGCTTATATGATGGCACATCCAGGCAAAAAATTATTGTTTATGGGTGGGGAGTTTGGACAATTTATAGAGTGGGATTGGCAAAAGAGCCTTGACTGGCATCTGTTGGATTATGAGATGCACAGTAAACTCCATCGCTATGTGCAGGACTTGAATTTCTTTTACAAAAGAGAAAGGTCGCTTTGGGAGTTGGATCACAGCTGGCAGGGGTTTGAGTGGATTGACCCGCACGATGAAACCCAAAGCGTTGTCACATTTATGAGAAAAGCTAAAAGCGTTTCTGATTTTACAATTGTTGTGTGTAACTTTACGCCTGTAGTGCGCAAAAATTACAGAATTGGGGTGCCGCAAAAGGGCATGTACAGAGAAGTATTTAACAGCGACTTAGAAATATATGGAGGCTCAGGACAATTAAATGATGGAAATTTAAAAGCATCTGATGTTGCGTGGCACAATCAAGACTATTCAATAGAAATCACCTTACCGCCACTTGCAGCTGTTTTTATAAAGCCTATAAAATGAGGTGAATTGTTTTGGTGAAAAAAGAATGCATTGCGATGATTTTAGCTGGGGGACAAGGAAGCAGGCTTGGAATTTTAACGCAAAAACTTGCAAAGCCAGCTGTGCCGTTTGGAGGAAAGTACCGCATCATCGACTTTGTATTGAGCAACTGCCAGAATTCCGGCATCGATACCGTTGGGGTGCTGACACAGTATCAGCCTCTTACATTGAATTCTTACATAGGTATCGGAAGCGCGTGGGACTTGGATAGAAAAAACGGTGGAGTATTTCTCTTGCCTCCTTATGTGAAGAAAAAGGGTGGAGAGTGGTACAAAGGAACTGCAAATGCTATATTTCAAAACATTGAATTTATAGATTCATATGCCCCAGAGTATTTGTTGATTTTATCAGGCGATCATATTTATAAAATGGACTATTCTAAAATGCTGGATTTTCACAAGTCAAAAGGAGCAGATGTAACGATAGCAGTTATCAGAGTACCGTGGTCTGAAGCGAGCAGGTTTGGCATATTGAATGTGGACGATGAGGACAGAATATATGAATTTGAAGAAAAACCTAAAAAACCAAAAAGCAATTTAGCATCGATGGGAATTTATGTATTTAACTGGAAACTTTTAAAAGCTTATTTACAGGAAGATGAACAAGATGCAAATTCCAGTCACGACTTCGGTAAAGATATAAATCCCAAAATGCTAAAAGACAACTGCAAGATGTATGCGTATCAATTTGAAGGATATTGGAAAGATGTAGGTACTGTTGAAAGCCTATGGCAGGCAAACATGGACTTGCTTGAAGATGCTCCTCAGTTAGACCTTTATGACACAGATTGGCCTATCTATTCTGTAAACCCAAATCAACCGCCACAGTACTTATCTCCTAAAGCAAAAGTATCTAGGTCTCTTATCAGCGAAGGTTGTGTGGTAAATGGCACAGTAGTTCATTCAGTTATATTTTCAGGTGTATATATAGGGGAAGATACAGTGATAATTGATTCAATTATTATGCCGAATGCTAGAATTGGTAAAGACGTAAAGATAAACAAAGCAATTATATGCGAAGGCGTTGAAGTAGCGGATGGATGTTGTATAACTAGTGAAAATAGCAATATCAGGTGCGAGCAGTATCACGTTGATGAAACGGGTATTTGTGTTATAGGAAGCAATGTAGAACTTTCAAATGCTTTAAAAGAGTGTGTTTTAAGTTCTAGGGAAAGAGAATTTAAAAGCAGAGATTTTGAAACTCTAAAAGCTATGTTGCTTAGGCTCGGAGGGTTGCCTACATGAATATAAACGCTATGGGAATCATCAACTTAGCGGATAAAAATAAAATATTAAAAGGCCTTACTGTTCATAGGCCGCTAGCTGCAGTTCCTTTTGGTTGTAGATACAGGATAATAGACTTTGTTTTGTCAAGCATGGTCAACTCTGGCATTAAAAATATAGGTATTTTTGTAGAGAGAAAATCTCGTTCGCTGATTGATCATCTGTATTCAGGAAAGGATTGGGATTTGGATAGAAAAAGAGATGGGCTTTTTATATTTCAGTGTAACAGCTCAGAAAATGGCTATGGTGGGTTTTTTAAGTATTTGTGTGAAAATCTGGATTATCTTTATAAGAGCAAGCAGGAATACGTGGTAATTGCTGAAGGCAACATTATTTGTAATTTGAATTTTGCTGAAATTCTAGATCATCATACAAAACTAAATGCAGATATTACTGTTGTTTACAAGAAATACAATTCCAATGTAAGCGGAGTTGTTATCACAGAGCTATCTGATAATGGAAAAGTTATTGATATGCTTGACTTGGAAAGAATTCTTGAGCCAAAAGCAGGGCGCTTGTTCAGCAGGAATCTTGATAAAAAAGCAGCAGGCATTTATGTTATTTCAAAATCTTTACTCATAGATTTGGCTCAAATTTGCGTTGCTAAAGGATATTATGACTTTGTAAAAGACGGGCTGATTAAAAATTTAAGCAAGCTGAATGTCTATGCTTACCGTTACGATGGCTATTTAGTTAACATTGATTCTATTAAAAATTATTATAGATACAACATGGACCTTTTGAATCAGGATATATGGAAGAGTTTGTTCTTTGAACCGGGGTTGATATATACCAAAATCCAGGATGGCCCTCCGACTAAATACATGAAAAATTCGGATGTTAAGGATTCGCTGATTGCAAACGCATGCATCATAGATGGGGTGGTAGAAAATAGCATATTGTTTAGAAGGGTCAAGGTGCACAAAGGAGCTCTTATTAAGAACAGCATAATCATGCAAAAAACTGAAATTGAACAAAATGCTATAGTTGAAAACGTCATATTGGATAAAGAGGTTAAGGTTACAAAAGGCAAAAAGCTGATAGGTGAAAAAAACTATCCACTGGTAGTAGGAAAAGGGACGGTTATTTAGAAGTTTTAGTTTTTAAAGTAAAGTGAGGAGAGATTTTATGAAAATACTCTTTGCGTCGTCAGAGGCAGCACCTTTTGTAAAAACGGGGGGATTGGGTGAAGTTGTAGGTTCGCTTTTCAAGGCTTTAAAGAAGAATGGACTTGATGTAAGGATTATTTTGCCTAAGTATGACAGCATTCCAGTGGAATATAAAAAGAATACTATTTTAAAAAAGAAATTGACAGTACCTGTTGGATGGAGGCAGCAGTATTGTGGAGTAGAGAAAGTGAAGTATAAGCCTATTTATCTTTTGGATAACGAATACTACTTCAAAAGGGACAATCTTTATGGTTATTATGATGAAGCTGAAAGATATGCTTTTTTCTGCCGTGCAGTGTTAGAAGCACTTCCGCATTTAGGTTTTGATCCAGATATTATCCATTGCCATGACTGGCATACGGGTGTTATAAGTGTCTTTTTAAAGTCACATTATCAATACAATGAATACTACAAAAAGATACGTACTGTGTTTACAATTCATAATTTAAAATATCAAGGTATTTTTCCAAGAGAAGTTTTGTATGACTTACTTAGTTTAGGAGATGGGTATTTCAATATAGATGCTTTGGAGTTCTTTGGAAATGTAAATTTTATGAAAGGAGGGATAGTCTTTTCTGATGTGATCACCACTGTGAGCCCGAGCTATGCTGAGGAAATTCAAACTCCGTACTTTGGTGAGGGATTGGACGGCATATTGAGAGTGCACAAAAAAAAGCTTCACGGCATTTTAAATGGTATCGATTATAAAGAGTATAACCCAGCTTCTGATAAGCACATTTGGGTTAAGTATGATAGTAATTCCATTCAGAAAAAGGCGCAAAACAAGTTAAAATTGCAGCAAGAATTAAATCTTTTGCAAAGTGAAGATACTCCGCTTATTGCTGTTGTATCTAGGTTGGTGGAACAAAAAGGCATAGATTTAATTCAATGTGTATTCAATGAAATAATGGATATGGATGTTCAAATGGTAATTTTAGGTACTGGGGAAGCTAGATATGAGGAATTTTTTAGATGGATGGCACAGCGTTACCCAGAAAAGCTATCCATAAATATTTTATTTGATAATGCGCTTGCTCATAAAATTTATGCTGCTGCAGATTTGTTGCTCATGCCATCTAGATTTGAACCTTGTGGAATAAGCCAGATGGTTGCTTTGAGATATGGTTGTTTGCCAATTGTGCGAGAAACTGGCGGTTTAAAAGATACTATAATACCGTATAATGAATATACAGGAGAAGGAAATGGATTTAGCTTTAGAAATTACAATGCTCACGATATGTTATATACAATAAGAAGAGCTGTTGGTTTTTTTAACAAAAAAGAAGTGTGGTTTAAAATAGTGAAAAATGCTATGGCTACAGATTATAGTTGGGGTAAGCCTGCGCTTGAGTA
>JAJOKN010000098.1:6058-12657 GCA_021129815.1 Desulfotomaculum sp.
GGAGGTTTTTACTTATTATGTTGTTCTTTCGTGATAAAGAAACTTTTAAGAAAGTTTTTACTGAGAAATTACAAGCGCTGTATGCAAAGGATATAGATGGAGCGACGGATTTTGAAAAGTATGTAACTTTAGGCAGTATGGTTCGCCATCAGATTAACAAACGTTGGGCAGAAGCAAATAATCAATATACAAAGAAAAAGACAAAACAGGTTTATTATCTTTCGATGGAATTTTTGCCCGGCAGATTGTTGGAAGCATCCCTTATAAAGCTCGGTGTTAAAGAAGTTTGTGAAGAAGGTTTAAAAGAATTGGGAATAAACTTATCTGCACTTGTAGAACAGGAAGAAGGACCGAGGGTGGGAAATGGAGGCTTGGGAAGGTTAGGAGCGTGCTTTATGGAAACAGCAGCTGCACTCAGCCTTCCAGTGCATGGGTGTTCTATAAGGTATAGATATGGTTTTTTTAAGCAGAAGATTGTAGATGGATATCAGGTTGAACTGCCAGATGACTGGCTTAAAGAAGGCAATATCTGGGAAGTGAGAAAGCCTGATAAGGCTGTTGAAGTGCGCTTTGGCGGTACGGTTAGAACGGAGAATATAGGTGACCGCTTAGTGTTTATCCATGAAAATTATGAGGCGGTAAAAGCGGTGCCTTATGATTTGCCAATGCTTGGATTCAGGAATAAAACTGTAAATACTTTGAGGCTTTGGAGTGCTGAACCTGAACAAGAAGTATTTGATTACAAAGCATTTAGTGAAGGAAACTATCAAAAGGCTATAGAATATAGAAGCTCTGTTGAAGCGATATCGCAGGTTTTGTACCCAGATGACAGGCATTATGAAAATTTATTGCTGAGGTTGAAGCAGCAATATTTTTTAGTATCTGCAAGCTTGCAGAGTATAATTAAGAGGTACAAATTAAAGAATGGATCTATTGATGACATAGAAGAAAAAATCGCTATCCATATCAACGACACTCATCCTGTTGTAGCTATTCCAGAGCTCATGCGAATTTTAATGGATGAAGAAGGCTTTGGATGGAGTGAAGCATGGCGAGTTACAAGTAGTGTAATTTCATATACTAATCACACTACACTGCCAGAGGCACTTGAAACGTGGCCAGTAGATATGTTTAGAACGTTGTTACCGCGAATTTATATGATTGTAGAGGAAATTAACCGGCGATTTTGTAGATCTTTATTAAAGAGATATCCAAATGATGTAGAAAAAGTCAAGAAAATGGCTATAATTGAAGATAATAAAGTGAAAATGGCTAATCTAGCTGTTGTAGGTTCTCATTCTGTTAATGGGGTTTCAAAAGTGCATACAGAAATACTGAAAAGATATGTGTTGAGAGATTTTTATGAAATATACCCACAAAAATTCAGCAACGTTACAAATGGCGTGACACATAGAAGATTTTTATTAAAAGCCAACCCAAAACTTGCAGAGCTGATCACAGAAGCTATCGGTGATAGCTGGATATATCATCCAGAGGATTTGATAAAACTCAGGGAATTCGTAGAAGACAGCGCGTTTTGCGAAAAACTAGAGCAAATAAAACAATCAAATAAAGTACGGCTTGCCAAGTTTATAAAAGATAGTGTAGGCATTGATGTGAATGTAGATTCAATTTTTGATATACAAGTAAAGCGCATACATGCTTATAAGCGGCAGCTGTTAAATGTGCTGCACATACTGGATTTGTACAACCGAATAAAGCTAAATCCTAACTTAGATGTGATGCCAAGAACTTTCATTTTTTCAGGTAAAGCAGCACCGGGTTATCACTATGCAAAGCAGATAATAAAATTGATATACACCGTTGCTTCTATAATAAATAATGACCCGGATATAAAAGATAAAATTAAAGTAGTATTTATTCCAGATTACCGCATAGCGTATGCAGAGATAATTATACCTGCTGGCGAAGTGAGCGAACAGATATCTACAGCGAGCAAAGAGGCATCAGGTACTGGCAATATGAAGTTTATGATGAATGGAGCTATAACTATTGGAACGCTGGATGGTGCTAATATTGAAATAAAAGATGAAGTAGGATTGGATAACATATTTATATTTGGACTTACTGTATCGGAAGTGCAAAATTATTATAGTGGCGGCTATAAGCCGTTTGAAGAATATCAAAAAAATGAAAGGCTAAAAACTGTGGTAGATCAATTAGTCAGTGGCTTTGTGACGACAGGAAGTGATCCTGTTACAATGGGGATAATGCATGAATGTTCGCTGCATAGCGAGTTCAATGACATACATTATGATTTGCTGCACAACGATGAGTTCTTCGTTTTAAAAGACTTTGATTCATATGTAAAAGCACAAGAAAAAGTGGATAAAACTTATAGGGACAGGAAAAAATGGCTTAAGATGAGCGCAATCAACATAGCTCATTCAGGAAAATTTTCCAGCGATAGGGCTGTATCAGAATATGCTGCTAGGATATGGAAAATAGCACCAGAAAAAATTATTTAGTTGATATTATAAAAATTATAGGCAGGTGGAATTTAAAGTGCATCAGTGGATTTACCATAACTCACATGATTTATATTTTAGAAATCCTTTTGGCGCTGTTTGTTGTAATACTCTAGTGGAATTGAAATTGGAAATTACTTCTGATTATCCAATAGACAGTGTTGTGCTTCGCCTTTGGAAAGACAATTCTGAAGAAAGAATTGATATGCACGAGTATGAGAGAAAGGGCAACAAAGTAATTTACAGCGCAAAAATATACGTGCCTTCTACCCCAATGCAGCTGTGGTATTTCTTTATAGTGTATCAAGGGAATAGAGTTTATTATTACGGTAACAATCCTGAAAACAAAGGCGGTGTGGGCATGATATATGACTATGAGCCGCCTTCTTTTCAAATCACTGTTTATAAAGAGGGATTTCATACTCCAAATTGGTTTAAGCATTCAGTTATGTATCAAATTTTTGTAGACAGATTTTACAACAACCTTGAAGAAGGACAGCTTTTAAACCCGAAGGAAAGATGCCATATTTACTACCGCTGGTATGACAAGCCGTATTACAGGACGTGTTCTAAAACAGGAGTCATAGTTTGTTTTGATTTTTACGGCGGTAACTTGTTGGGAGTAATAGAAAAGCTTTCTTATTTAAAGGAGTTGGGAATCAATGTAATTTACTTTAATCCAATATTTGAAGCGCCAAGCAATCACAAGTATGATACTGCAAATTATAAAAAGATAGATTCTATGTATGGAAATGAAGAAATCTTTAAACAACTTTGCCAAAAAGCTAAAGAGATGGGGATATATATAATACTGGATGGAGTTTTTAGCCATACAGGCAGCGACAGCATATACTTCAACAAGGAGGGCACTTATCCAGAGCTTGGAGCGTATCAATCGAAAGAGTCCCCATATTACTCGTGGTATAAATTCATAGAATGGCCTGAGAAATATGAATGTTGGTGGGGAATAGATACGCTGCCGTGTGTCAATGAGCTCGATCCTTCTTACATGAGGTTTATCATATATGATCAAGACAGCGTGTTGGAATACTGGATGAAAAGAGGAGCTAAGGGCTGGAGGTTGGATGTTGTAGATGAGTTGCCTGATGAATTCATAAAAGCATTTAGGAAAAAAATGAAAGAAATAGATCCAGACTCTGTTTTAATTGGCGAAGTATGGGAAGATGCTTCTAACAAGATCAGCTATAGCGAGATGCGCAAATATCTGTTGGGAGAAGAGTTAGACTCTGTTATGAACTACCCCTTTAGGAAAACTGTAATAGACTTTTTTTTGGGCAACATAACTTCTTACGATGTGCATAAGAATCTTATGAGTTTGTACGAAAACTATCCTTTAGAAGTGTTTTACTCAACTATGAATATAGTTGGCAGCCACGATGTGCCTAGAATATTGACAATACTAGGAGAAGCACCACCTGAGGAAACGTTATCCCGTGAGGAACAAGCGAGGTATTTCTTGACAGAAGAAAAAATACAGCTGGCTATAGATAGGCTAAAACTTGTTTCGCTGTTTCAAATGACATTCCCAGGAGTGCCGTGTATTTACTACGGAGATGAAGCAGGTGTGGAAGGTTACAGCGATCCATATTGCCGCGCGACATATCCGTGGGGAGCAGAAATCAAAGAACTTTTGAGATGGTATAAGAAAGTGATAGGTTTTCGCAATAAATATGGAGTATTGAGGACTGGACAATGGAAATCATTGCCTGTAGATGATGATATTTACGGATATGTGCGCATTGTGAAGAACAACAAGGATATATTCGGGCAGCCTATGGAAGACAATACGGCTATAGTTCTGTTTAACAGAAACAGGTATAGAAAGATAGACATAGGGTTGGAATTAGGCGATGATGTAAGAGGGGAATTTACAAATTTGCTGGATGATGACGAAAAGGTTCAAATTGAAGGTACTCTTTCGATATCGCTTATGCCGCTTGAAGCTAAGTTGTTTATGTTACATGTTTAGAATTTGTAAACTTTAGTTTATCAGCGAAGTGGTTAAAATAAAAAAACAATTAAAATAACTACACGAGAAGTACTTGCGGAGGTAATATGGAGAACAGATCAAATGGAATTTTACTGCACATAAGCTCGCTTCCATCTAAGTATGGAATTGGAGATGTGGGATATGAAGCATATGAATTTATAGATTTTTTAAAAGAAGCCAAACAGAGGTTTTGGCAGATATTGCCTTTGAACCCTGTAGGGTATGGTTATTCACCATATCAGACTTTTTCTGCTTTTGCAGGCAATCATCTGTTCATAAGCATAGATAAACTAATCGACAGCGGACTCATAACAAAAGGCGATGTCGAACCTGTGCCGAAATTTGATAAGAGCAGTGTAGAATTTGAAAAAGTTGTGAATTTTAAAATGAAAGTTTTTAGAAAGGCTTTTGAACTGTTCGACATATTTGGAAAGGGAATAGATTATATAGATTTTGTAGAAAAAAATGGATATTGGATTAAAGATTATGCTTTGTTCATGGCGCTAAAAAACTATTTTAACGGCGCTGTTTGGAATGAATGGGATAAGAGAATAGCGATGAGACGAGAGCAGGCAATTGAATACTATACCAGTTTGTTAAAAAGAGATGTAGAATTTCATTATTTCTTGCAATACACATTTTTTAAACAGTGGAATGAGCTCAAGAAATATGCAAATGAAAATGGAGTCAAGATAATCGGCGATATGCCTATATATGTTTCGTATGACAGCAGCGATGTGTGGGCAAACGCTCACCTGTTTAAGCTAAAAAGCGACAATACTCCAATTTCCGTTGCTGGCGTGCCGCCGGATTATTTCAGCAAAACAGGGCAGCTCTGGGGCAATCCGATCTATGATTGGAGTGCAATGGAAAGAGACAATTTCAAGTGGTGGGTAGAGCGGTTTAAATTGTTGTTTGATTTGGTGGATGTGATAAGAATAGACCATTTTATTGGGTTTAAGACTTATTGGGAGATACCTGCGGGAGAAAAAACAGCTGTAAATGGGAAGTGGGTAAAAGCTTCGGGAGAAAAGCTTTTTTCTATATTACAAGAAGAGTTTGATGACTTGCCGGTGATTGCAGAAGATTTAGGAACTGTAACGCCGGAAATTATAGAATTCAGAAAAAAACTCAGCTTTCCCGGGATGAAAGTGCTGCAGTTTGCTTTTGAAAGTGCTAAACTAGAAGATTTTTTGCCTTATTATCATGAAAGGGATATGGTTATTTATACGGCTACTCATGATAACGATACCACATTGGGTTGGTTTAAAAAGATAATAAGCAAAAACAATGTTTCAGTTATGAAAGTTTTAAAGAAATATTTCGGTATTACTGAGGAGCTATCTAGAGAAGAAATTTGTTGGAAATTTATAGAAATAGCGTACCAAAGCATGGCAAGAGCTGCTATAGTGCCAATGCAGGACATCTTGTGCCTTGGCAGCAGTGCGCGAATGAACTGTCCAGGAACAATAGGAAATAACTGGAAATGGAGATTGCAAAAGTTAGACTTTGATTCAAGTATATCAAATAAATTGATAGAGCTTACTGTATTTTATAACAGGTTGGGGAGTTTTCCATTAAAAGGTAATTATAAAAATTAAGTTAATACAAATTTAGAGAACAGCCTATTTTTGATACTTCTTTAAGTAAAACTTCTTTAGCCAAATAGCCTTCTTTAGTGAATAACTTTTTATAAGACAACCCTACAAGTATAAGGCAACCTACTGCAACTGTTGAAGCTATCATGAGCGCTACTATGATTTGATATCGCACAGCTTGTTGAGGATCTACCCCTGCTAATATTTGACCCGTCATCATGCCGGGTAAGCTCACTATGCCAACTACCATGAGTGAATTTATAGTAGGGGTCATTCCAGTTCTTATTGCTTCGCGCACAATGTCACGCACCGCTTCCCAAGGCGTTGCTCCGAACGCAAGGAGTGTTTCAACTTCTTCAAAACGGGCAGAAACTTCGCTGTAAAGTTTATCCAGCGATAAAGCTATCCCATTCATTACATTTCCTAAAATCATTCCAATTATAGGGATAACAACTCTTGCAGAATACCAAGGTTCAGGGTTTATCACCAAACCTATGACTA
>JAJOKN010000006.1:0-11051 GCA_021129815.1 Desulfotomaculum sp.
CTTCAATATCAATATCTTCTCTTTTTTCTTCTTTCTTTAAAGTACCCTCATTTATAAGGTTTAAAAGCTCTGTGTTTTCTTTAACTACAGCTTAATTTTTGTTTTTTATATCCCCACAGCCTTGCGAACCATCATTATAGTAGCTTCGGCTGCTGTGCTTGCTCTTTTTGCACCCTCTTCTAAAATTTCATCTAAGTATCCTGGTCTCTTTAGAATTTCATGTCGACGCTCTCTAATTGGCATAAAAAACTCGTCTAGAGCCTTTGCAAGCATTTTTTTACACTGCACACAGCCAATTTCTCCTTTTCTGCACGCACTTCTTATTTCCTCATGCTTGTCCTTCAAATAAATAGCGTGATACTTATCTACCACACACACATCTGGATTGCCTGGATCAGTTTTTCTGATGCGTGCAGGATCTGTTATCATTGCATTAACTTGTTTTTTTATTTCTTCTGGTTCAGCAGCTAACGCAATGACATTTTTATAGCTCTTGCTCATTTTTCTGCCATCTATACCTGGAAGCAGCTTGAACTCGGATAGCAATGCCTCAGGCTCTGGAAACACAGAACCATACAGATGATTAAACCTGCGCGCTATTTCACGACATAACTCTAAATGCGGCAGTTGATCCTCGCCAACAGGAACTATGTTTGCACGGTATATCAAAATGTCTGCTGCTTGAAGCAACGGATATCCCAAAAAGCCATATGTATTTATATCTTTTCCCATTGCGCCTAGTTGTTTTATCTGATCCTTATAAGTTGGCACGCGTTCCAACCAAGAAAGCGGTGTTATCATCGAAAACATCAAATGCAATTCTGCATGTTGATGCACAGCAGATTGAACAAAGATAGTACTCTTATCTGGGTTGAGTCCTGAAGCCAACCAATCCACTAACATTTCCTTTATGTTGTCTTTGATTGCACTTGTATCCTGATACGACGTAGTTAGCGCGTGCCAATCCACAATTGCAAAATAACAAGTGTGCTCTTGCTGCAACTGTACCCATTGTTCCAACACGCTGTAATGCCCGATGTGCAACTGTCCAGTAGGCCTCATGCCGCTCAATACAATTTTTTCTGTCACAAAATAACTCTCCTTATTTTGCTTTTATTTTTAAGTTTTTAAATTTAAAATTCTTAGGAAAAACAAATGCCTTAGACATTATAATCCGTATGTTCACATATGTCAAAGATTTTAAACAACAACATTACAAGTTTTATAAAAAATCTTGCACAATATCAATTACTTAAATTATAATAAGTCAAAAAATCAAAGAAGTAAGGTGAACAAAAAATCTTAGAAAATACAAAAAAACTCAAAAAAAGTCATTACGTATAATTTCCGCCATATGATGAACTGCAATTTATTTGCTCTAAAAAAGACATTACAGCAGTTATAGAATACTTGTATAAATACTCATATGATATCATTGATAAATTGATTTTTGAAAACATCATAAAAGCATCTGAAGCAAAAGGAAAGCCCATAAGCTGTAAAAAAGGTTGTTATTATTGTTGTTATGAGCAAGTGCTAGCACAGGGAATAGAAGCGCTTATCACAACAGTATGGATAAACAATCAAACCAGGCATTTTAGGAGAAAGATTATTAAAAACTTAAAAAAATGGCAGCAAAAGATGGAAAGTTCAAAATTAAATCTCGATATTAAAATGCCGCAGGAAGTATACTTAGAAGCTGATAAATACTGGAAATCAAATATTCCATGCCCATTTTTGTTCCACAACAGCTGCTTGATATATCAGGTGCGGCCGTTTGCCTGTCGCACTATGCTGGCAGCTTCACCGCCTGAAAACTGCAAGCGCTTAGATGGAGCTGTAATTGTAAACTGCTCAAGCTTTGAGCAGTACGTGCGCAGCGAATTTTTAAAAGTAAGCCAAATGCTCTTAAATTTACCAATAGATTACAAGCAAAAAGAAATATTAACTTATGCGTCTTGGTTTCCATATCTCGTCATAAAAAGCTTAGAATAAGAAAAGCCCAATTTCCACAAATACCTGTACTAATGCCCACAGAGGTTCAATGAAGAACATCAATATAGGCCATAAAATCCCCGTCAAAGCCAATATTATCAATATAATAAAGCCATATTGTTCTAAGTAATTCAACCAAGCGCTATCTCCTGGCAATATGCCTGCTAAAATTTTACTTCCATCTAATGGTGGTATTGGCAACATATTGAACACCGCAAGTACCACATTTATCCATATTATTTTATATACTACATCAACCAAAACTTGAGAACCAAAAGCATAAAACACTCCAAATAAAAGCGCAAATGCAATTGCAAGGATGACGTTAGATAAAGGTCCTGCTAGCGATACTAGCACCATATCACGCTTTGGTTTATTGAAATTATAAGGATTTACTGGAACAGGTTTTGCCCATCCAAAACCTACAAAAAACAGCATAAGCATGCCTATAGGATCAACGTGTGGGATGGGATTCAACGTCAACCGCCCTGAATACTTTGCTGTAGGATCCCCGAGCTTATATGCTACCACTGCATGTGCATATTCATGAAATGTAAGAGCTATCACTACAGCTGGTATGAGCGTTGCAACTTCGTAAGGCGTAGGAAAATCAAACATATACATCTCTACCTTTCAATTTTTTGATATATTTTTCAATTTTCAAATGAAATCTAATTAGCATTTTTACAAAAATAAAACTTCTACATCTTTATCTTTTGCTTTTTCAAAGTCTTTATCCATTGTAACAATTTTCAAGCCATAATATATTTAGCCACACTATATTGATAACTATCATCAAAAATCTAAACCTAGATCTTTTTTAAACCTTACAATTTAAAACATCATCTCCACTCCATAGCTTTATGTTGTAATTCAACAGAAGTAAATTCTCTTCATATATCTGACAACTCTCTTTTCCAATCAAACTTAAACTTTTTCTTACCGAATCTCACCTCCAAAAAAAATTTAATTAAAACCTATCTTTTTTATATACTTTTCAGCAAAGTCCAGCTCTTCTTCCTTTGAGTTCACTTTTCCATCTAGCTTAGCCTTATAAACTGCATTCAATACCTCTTTGTATATAGGTCCTGGTCTAACTCCCATATCCTCTATATCATCTCCGCTCATGTAAAGAGCACAGCTGTTCATTTTATTTATTGTAAGTTTTAACATTTCAAGAGCTTTTCTATCGTCCAGTTTAGCCAACAACAAAGGGTATGCTTCTTTTGGAAAGTCTTTAATGCATTCATATATTTCAGATATTTTGAGTTCACTGTTTGTTGTTAATTTTCTCAAAACTTCATTTAAGTTTTCTATTGTTTTTTCAACTTTTTTTATTTGTTTAGCGCTAAGAGAATATTTGTGACATGCTGCTTTTGCATGTTCTAAGCTTATGTGGTGCACAACAGCCATAAAATACAAAAACCACTTTTCTTCCTGCTGTTGCCATCCCCACTCATTCAATAACTCGATACACTCATTGATTTTATCCAATACCTTCTTTATAGCTTCATAAGAAACATTTGGAAAAACTTGATCCCAAGCTCCTAACTCAAAAAGTCGCTGTAGCATATTCAGCGCTTTAGGTTCATTCAATATGATTTTAAGCTCGTGCCATATACGATCATCAGAGAGTTTTAAAAGCAACTTTTTCGATACTGCATCCTTTAAAAAGCGCAGCGTCTGTGGCTCCATCTGCATGTCATATCTCTGCTCAAATCGCACTGCTCTCAATATCCTCGTGGGATCTTCTACAAAACTCAAGTTATGAAGCACTCTTATAATACCTGCTTCCAAATCTTCAAATCCCCCAAAATAGTCTATTATCTTAAACATATCGCCTTTATTAAGCGAAACCGCTAGCGCATTGATGGTAAAGTCCCTTCTATACAAGTCAAACTTTATAGAAGACTTTTCCACATCAGGCAGCGCTGCAGGGTATTCATAAAACTCTACTCTAGCAGTTGCTACATCTATCCAAAAGTCATCTGACAATACTACTTCAGCAGTGCCGAACTTCTCATGTATGTTTACTTTTTTAGCATTTATTTCCTTTGCAAATGCATTTGCAAATTCTATAATCTCTCCTTCAAGTATCAAATCTATATCCAGATTTTTCACTCCTAATATGATATCTCTTACAATTCCTCCACATATATACACTTTATAACCGCACTTATCAGCCACACGAGAAGCTGCATGAAGAATGCTGATGAGTTCTTCAGGAAGCGCTTTTATCAGTTTATCCTTAAAGCATATTTCCGTCTTGCCTTTGGTGTTGAACAACGTAAAGTGCCTATCCTCCAAGTCAGTGTGCATACAGCGCAAAATATCCCTGCGCGACACAATCCCAACGATCCTGTCATCTTTAACCACCGGCAAACGACCTATATCAAATGCAATCATTATATCTCGAGCTTTTGAAACTGGTGTGTCTGGAGTCACAGTGTGAACATTTACATTCATATATGCTTTTACAGGTGCATGACCGAGGTTGTGATGCACAGCTTTTTCTACATCGCGCTTGGATATCATCCCTACAAGCTTTAAACCTTTTACTACTGGAAGGCCTGTATGCCCATAGCGCAGCATTATCTTATTAGCTTCTTCTACAGTAGTTTCCGGGAAAGCAGTTTTTACAGGAAAAGACATTATATCCTTGACAGCAAGCGGTGCATGGACATGAGTTGAAATCACATTCAAAAGCCGCTTTACCGTTTCATTCAATTCAACACCTTTTATGCTGGCAGAAGCAGCTGCGTTGTGACCTCCTCCTCCAAAATGATGGAGAATATCCCTGCAATTTACTGCTGGAGTAGAACTCCTAGCTACTATATGCACTCTATCTTCCATAAAGACTACAGTAAATATAGCATCATTTCTTTCAAACTCTGACAGTTTATGTGTCATAAGTGCTAAGCCATCTATGAATTCATCCAAAACTGCGCTAGCGATGACTATTTTAATGCCGTTTATATCATGAGATTCAACAGAATTTAAAAGCTTTTTCAACAACTCTTGTTGTTCCGGCAAAAGATACCTGTTTAAAAAATCAGACAGCACTCCTAAATTTGCACCTTTATCCAAAAGATACTTCACTGCTTCTACATCGCGCGCAGTAGTGCTACTAAACAACATGCAGCCAGTATCGCTGTATATTCCAAGCGCAATAGCTGTTGCTTCTAAACTGTTTATGGATATCCCTCTTTCTCTGATGCGCTCTACCAAAATAGTTGCAGCAGCACCTACAGGTTCAACTACATGCACAAATTTCTTCCCTTTGGACAGATACGCAGAGCTCAAATAACACTCCGCTGCAGGATGATGGTCATATATGTGTATCTCTACATCTGGATTATCACAGAGCTTTGCAAAAGCACCTACTCTTTTTGGATTATGAGTATCCACAATTATAAGCTTTGTTATTTTATCAAAATCTACAAATTTTATAGGTTTAATATTGAACTCATCTTTATGCAAAGCTAAAAATTCCTTGACATTGCGGGATACCTTGCCCGGAAAAACAATAAAAGCATCGGGATACAGCTTTTGAGCTGCAATCATCGAAGCAAGCCCATCAAAATCTGTATTTGTGTGAGCTGTAATTATTTCCATAATTTCAACTGCAACCTCTCAGTTTAAATAGCTTAAAGCCCAAAAATTTCTTTCAAATGATTACATCGTTGCGAATTATATCATCGTAGGTCTCTCTCTTTACAATCACTCTTGCATCTCCATCCTTGACCATGACCATCGCTGGACGCGGCAGTCTGTTATAATTCATGGACATTGAATAATTATATGCACCCGTAGCAAAAACAGCCAGTATATCCCCAGGTTCTGCTTTTGGAAGAAGTATATCCCATATGAGCATATCCCCTGATTCACAGCACTTGCCTGCTATGGATACCAATTCTGAGCTTTGTTCGTTCATTTTGTTAGCTATACAAGCTTCGTACTTCGCTTCATACAGCGCAGGACGCAGGTTGTCATTCATTCCTCCATCCACTGCTACATACTTTCGCACACCTGGTATTTCTTTAACTGACCCCACAGTATAAAGCGTGATGCCTGAATGTCCAGCTATAGATCGTCCAGGCTCTACCATTATTTTAGGTACAGGTAGATCTAAATCCGCTGCATTTTTCTTAACTGCATTTATCAAAACATCTGCATATTGTTTTACAGTTGGCGGTTTATCTCCATCAGCATAGTATATGCCTAATCCTCCTCCAAAGTTTATTACCTCAGCCATAAAACCTGTCTTTTCATAAACCCCTTTTGCAAATCCCAACATGACAGCTGCAGCGCCCTCATAAGGAGCCAATTCAAATATCTGCGAACCTATGTGACAGTGAAAGCCCCTCAAATTTATATTTTTCATGTCAAGCGCTTTTAAAACCGCATCCATGGCTTGTCCATTTTCTATCACCAAACCAAACTTTGAATCGATCTGGCCAGTTTTTATATACTCATGAGTATGCGCCTCTATCCCAGGGGTAAGCCTCAGCAGAATTTTAACTTTCTTTTGCATTTTATCTGCAATTGTATTCAACAATTCCAACTCATAAATATTGTCAACTATAACAGCTCCTATGTCGTTTTCAACAGCCATTTTGAGTTCTTCTAAAGACTTGTTGTTTCCATGAAAATACACGCGCTCCATAGGAAAGCCCGCTTTCATTGCAGTATAAAGCTCTCCACCAGATACAACATCCAAACTCAAACCCTCATCGGAAACTATCTTACATATAGCTAATGTCAAAAGCGCCTTTCCTGCATACAATACTTCCGAATTGCAATTTTTATTAAACGAAACGTAAAACTCACGGCAGAGCTTGCGAAAATAAGCTTCATCTATGACATAAAGCGGCGTGCCGTACTCTTTTGCCAGCTCTACCGTATCACAACCGCTTATTTCTAAATTTCCCCTTTCATTCACTTTCATATTGCCATAAAGCTGCATATGCTAACCAAACTCCCTTCTGCCTGTATTTTACTTAAATCAATCAAGAAATATGACTTATGTTATCATAATCTAAAGTTTTTAGTCAATTTTTTAGAAGTCAGCACTCTTAAAATATTCCTCTCTATTGCGCCAGTCCTTCTTTACTTTCACCCAGAGATCTAGGTAGATTCTCGTCCCAAAAAGCGCTTCTATTTCTTGGCGTGCAAGTTGTCCTATTTTTTTCAGCATGTTGCCATTTTTGCCTATCAATATAGCTTTTTGCGAATCGCGCTCAACATAAATAGTAGCCATCACTACGACCAAGTTATTGGATTTTTTTTCAATATCATCTACTGTTACAAATACTGAATGCGGCACCTCATCTTTTGTGAAATAAAGCACTTTTTCTCTAATTAACTCAGCGATTATAAAACTTTCAGGTAAATCTGTAACTTCACCTTCAGGATAATATTTGGGACCTTCTGGTAAATACTGAACAATTAATTCTACCAGTTTCTGCGTGTTTTCCCCTGTCAATGCCGATACAGGTATAACCTCACTAAAATCATACAATTTGCTGTACTTATCTATGACCTCAATCAACTTCAATTTAGAAATCATATCTATTTTATTGATTACCAAAAACACAGGTGTCTTTATACCTTCTATTTGCTTTAAGATATATTTGTCTCCTTTTCCTGGCATTTCTGAAGCTTCTACCAAAAAACACACAACATCTACTTCTTTTAATGTGCTAACTGCCAATTCTACCAGATGTTCTCCTAATTTGTGTTTAGGTTTGTGAATCCCTGGAGTATCTAAAAAGATTATTTGGGCATCAGGTAGGTTTAAAACCATGCGTATTTTATTTCTAGTAGTTTGAGGTTTATCAGATATAATTGCCAATTTCTGACCTACCAGCTGATTTGCAAGTGTAGATTTTCCCACGTTTGGTCTTCCTATCAAAGTTACAAATCCAGATTTAAAACTCAAAATTAAAATCCCCCTATGTATACAGCTTTATTAAGGATACAAGTTTTAACCACTTCACCTACAAATTTTTGCTACTATTTAAAACCATACGGCAGTAGCTCATGCGCTAAAAACTTCTTATATTCACCGTCTTTATTTGCAGTATATACTTCCATATCCGGGGCAAATTCCACCATCACTTGTCGGCATGCACCACAAGGAGTACAGTAATTCTGAGTGTCAGCAATAACCGCAAGCGCCTTAAATTCTTTTATGCCATCTGACACAGCTTTAAAAATCGCCACTCTTTCAGCACAACATGCCAATCCATAAGAAGCATTTTCTACATTACAACCGCTGTAAATGTGCCCATCCAAAGTTATAAGTGCAGCACCCACACAAAAATTTGAATAAGGTGCATAAGCATGTTGCATAGCTGCCTTAGCCAAGTTAATAAGCTTTGTAACAGGAAATACTGTATTCTTTAAATGAATTAACTCATCTCCTCCTACCATAATAAACCACACTCACTCCCTATCAAAAAGAAGAGTTAAAAACTCTTTTTCTTGTTTAGACATTACTTCTCTCTCTTTATCATCGCTGTGATCATATCCTAATAAATGTAAAGTGCCATGAATCACTAGAAATATCAGCTCTCGTTCAAATGTATGGCCGTAAGCTTCCGCCTGACGTTTAACTGTAGGAAGTGAAATTATAACATCTCCTAATATTCTAACATCACATTCTGGCATTTTTTCACCTTCATCCATAGCAAAAGACAATACATCTGTCGGTTTATCGATACCTCTATAATCCCTGTTCAATTTGCGAATATAATCGTCATCTACAAACACCAAGCTCACTTCACTATTAAACAAACCATGTTCTTTTAAAATCATTTCAACAATATAACAAGCTAAATCAATCCATTCCTTCTTAATTTCAATTGCTTTTTGTAAATTGTTAACCAATACTTGAATTGCCATTTTTTCTCCTTTCATTTTCCTGTAAATCTGGATATTCTATTCTCGAGTGAAATGCTCCTGACAACACTCTCACAAAAGCATTTGCTATAGTATCTAAATCTTTTAACGTCAAATCACATTCATCTAATTGACCATCCATCAGCTTTTCCTTTATAATCTCTCTAACCAGCCCTTCTATTTGTCCTGAAGATGGATTCTTAAGAGCACGAACTGCTGCCTCTACTGTATCAGCCAACATAACAATAGCCACCTCTTTTGTCTGAGGTTTAGGTCCTCCATGCCGAAATGCATCTTCCACAACTTTTTCTGGTCCTTCCATTTCCAAAGCTTTATGATAAAAGTACTTTATTAAACTAGTGCCATGATGCTGTTCGATAAAATCTATAATACATTGAGGTAACTTGTGTTCTTTTGCTATCTCCACGCCATCTTTAACGTGCGAAGTTATTATAAGCGCAGATAAAGTAGGTGCAATCTTATCATGTGGATTTTCCATGCCTAATTGATTTTCTACAAAGAAATATGGTCTCTTTACCTTGCCAATATCATGGTACATTGCTCCAACTCTCACTAGCAGATGGTCACCATTTACAGCTTCAGTCGCTGCTTCTGCTAAATTACCAACCATTATACTATGGTGATATGTACCCGGCGCTTCTAGCAGTAATCTTCTTAAAAGCTTATTGCTCGGGTTAGAAAGTTCGAGCAACTTAACCGGTGAAGTTATACCAAAAAAGGACTCCAAATACGGCAACGCTCCGTTTGTAAGCACGGAAGACAGCAAACCGTTCAACAACCCAAGTATAACGCTAGATACAATTAACAACTGCCATGAGGTTTCCTCTATCATTCCAATTATAAATATAGAAAGCATTACAGCAACTCCAGTGTAAAGGCCTGCACGTGCTAAATCTCCGCGCTGGCTTAACTTTGTCACACTATAAATACCAGTAATTCCGCCGATGAATCCTGCAATGCTAAAAGCAATTTGATTATCTATCATAAGCCCTACCATTAAGCTCATCACTGCTACTATCAAAATAGCAAGCCTTGTCTTTAGTAAAATTGCAACTAGCATTCCTCCTGCAGCTACTGGGGAAAGATAACCTAGCCGCTCTTCAAATTCTGGCCAAAGAAGTATTTCCATCAACAAAATCGACTTAGAAACGATTAAAACTATCGTCACTATAATTCCTATCAAACATAAATGAGCAGTATTGTTATAAATAGCGCGATTTTGCCTTCTCAAGTAAAACAAGACAATGCCCATCATCACCGCAACTAACAAAGTATTTCCCAAAAGTATAACCCACGGCCGCGATGGGTGTAGCATACCCAGCGCTTGAAGCGCTTGAATATGCTGTTCTGTTACAATTTCCCCTTTACTTACTATTTTCTGCTGTGCCTTTATCTGCACCTTAACAGGTTTAACTGATTCTACAGCTCTTTGCCTCAAAATTTCTGTTTGCTCTGCGTCATAAAAACGACTGGGCTTTACAAATTTGTCTATCAACCATACTGCATATTGATAGTACTCAGGATTAAAATTGAATTCATTTATTTGAGCAACGAGCTCTCCTTTAGCTTGGTCAAGTTTTTCCTCATCAATGCCTTTTTCCATTTGCAAGATAATAACACCAGTCAACTTGTCCCTGATCAAATATAAATCTTCCGGGTTTGATGTGGCAATTTTTTTTATAACTTCATCTGGTAACTCTTTGTTAGTTATTTCTTTAATCATGTTTACTTTTTCTTCTACACTCAGAACTTCATCAGTTTGTATTTTTACAATGCTTTCTGTAAATTCTTTTATTTCCTGCTCTGTTTGCGATATGACTCTAAAATCTATAGTATAAACCTTTTCTACACTTTCTGCAGCTTGTCTTTTTAATTCCTCTGTTTTAACTGTATCAATATATTCCACACTGCGCGGTGCATGTATATCACGGGGTGCTACATCTCCTACTTCCAAATCTACCTTGCCATAAAAAAGGTCAAGAGATAATAAAGATGTAAAAATACACAAAAATAAAAGTGCAATTGCAGCACGGTTCACTTGACGATTATTTACTAAATAATTTAATCCTTGTACAGCTACCCTGTAAAGCACGCTTAAAAGTCTCACTCTTTCACTTCCCTAAAGTAATATG
>JAJOKN010000006.1:11151-12532 GCA_021129815.1 Desulfotomaculum sp.
CTTCCCTAAAGTAATATGCTAGATCAAGAACCGGCTGCCTCATAGGCCTTTATTATTTCATGGACAATAGGATGTCTTATAATATCTGCACCTGTCATGTAATTGAAAAACACTCCGTTCACTCCACTTAAGACTTCTTTCGCATCAACCAAACCAGATTTTTGCCCTTTTGGCAAGTCAAATTGTGTAATATCTCCATTAATGACAGCTTTGGAACCAAACCCTAAACGAGTTAAAAACATCTTCATCTGCTCAGGAGTAGTATTTTGAGCTTCATCCAGTATAATAAACGCATCATCTAAAGTGCGTCCTCTCATATATGCAAGTGGCGCAACTTCAATTATGTTTTTTTCTAAATATTTTTGAGTATTTTCAAAACCTAATATATCATACAAACAATCATAAACCGGTCTTAAATAAGGATCTACTTTTTCCTGTAAATCTCCAGGCAAAAAACCTAACTTTTCTCCTGCTTCTACAGCAGGTCGAGTAAGTATCAATCGCGATACCGTTTTGTTTTTAAGTGCTGCAATAGCTAACGCTACTGCTAAGTAAGTTTTGCCTGTACCTGCAGGGCCTATACAAAAAACTATGTCATGCTTACGTATAGCATCTACATATTGCTTTTGCCCCAAGGTTTTTGGTTTTATTTGTTTCCCCCGTGCAGTAACAACAACTATATCCTTCATTAAATCATCCAATTTATCTTCATTATTAAAACGCATAACCTCTAAGAAGAAATTTATATCATTCAAAGTAATATTGTTACCCGCATGAAAATGATCTATTAAATGAGTTATCAAACGCCCTGTATCTTTAATAGACCTTGGACTACCAGTAATTATAAGATCATCACCACGAACTACTATCTTTACATCTAATAATTTTTCAATATACATTAAGTTTTCATCATGTTTGCCAAATAACTCTACAATAGAACTTATATCATCCAATGCAATTTTTATACTTCTACGAGTATTTTGTTTCAATGATTTATCATTACCTCCTAAATTTTAAAGTATATATAAAACATAATTTACAAATATATAAAAAACCTAAGGTTCAAAAACTCTTTCTTCTATATCTTCTATAATTTCCACAATAACCCGTACTCTAACTAAATTTTCTTGATCTTTTAACTCTACTTTTTCTGTTCTTTGGTTTATTATCTTACACTTATCTGGAACATCAATCATTACCTGTTCCCACGCTCTTTTTTTTAGCTAATTTTAAAGCTTGTAATTTACTGCGTTTTTTTGTGTATCTATCAAGCTCCAAATATTGTATACTTTTAAGTTCGATGGGTATTAAAAAATCCCTCCAAATATAAAATTTTTTAATCTTTGTTTTTTGTTGATAATCTTTAAAAGGTACTTCTTTT
>JAJOKN010000120.1:0-7428 GCA_021129815.1 Desulfotomaculum sp.
CTATTACAATCAACATAGCTGCAGGCATTATAAGCATACCAATACTTCCGCCAACTATCATAAAACCTACAACCAATGAAGCAGTAGCAATAAATATCCCAAGCGGCATCATTATGTTCATAAAAAACGCCCAACCCCTCTAAACTCCCTAAAAACTTAAACAAATTGCATAAATTTATACTACCATGAAAAAGTTCTTAATTTCAAAAATAACAGTCACCCCTACTTGGCAGTCTATAAAAAATTATACCTCCTTAAAGTACCGCAAGCAATAAGCCATATCATCAATTCGACGTCGCTGGGTCTCTGCTTCGCAGTAGTGCTAGATATCTTGCGCTGCACAAGTACGATAACAGCTGCTATAAACAATGGATGTAATTCCCTTATTCCTACATATAGCATAAAACTAAAGCTTTGAACATCGCATCAACTAAAAGCAACACACTACTAGCAGGAGAAAAAAACACAAATAAACCGACTAAATTTCATTTAGGAAACTCTCCCCTAGAATATAAAGCTGACAAAGTTAAAGACAAAAACATAATTATCGTCACTACAAATGGCACCAAGGCAATAATAGAAGCTGCTAAAATAGCACATACAATACTAATGCATGTTAACTGCAGATGCAATAGCCAAATACTTAGCATTTTCAAACAAAAATATAGTCTTTGTTTGTGCAGGAACAAAAGGCAACTTTGCGCTTGAAGACGCATTAGCTGCAGGTTATATAATTCAAAAAATTACTCTTGCTAAATAACAATCTAAATAACAATATCGTATATAACTCAAAAAAACTTAATAAAAATTTAAAAAATTATCATGAACTAATATTGCAAAAGAAGAATTTTCGAAATAGATGACATGGCAATAACATGTTGTAAACTTGCTTATCACTATAGACACAATATAATACGCGCATTTTGCAAATCGACAAGTGGCAAAAAATTAATATATTCTGGTAAAATAAAAGACTTATTTTTCTGTGCTAATTTAAACGCTTACAACAAGTTGATACATTACACTGGTAGTTGCATAAAAGCTATGGCTAATCCATGACCAAATGAGGTTTCCCAGGTAAATAGTGAATAGCTCTAACATGCCTTAATGTTCCAGTCTTAGCCCTCATCACTATAGTGTGAGTTTCTGCTCTGTCTTTACCTAAAAAACGCACTCCCTTCAACAACTCGCCATCTGTAACACCAGTAGCAGCAAAAATAGCATCATCACCCTTAACCATATCATCTAAATACAACACTTGACTCGGGTCACTTATACCCATTTTTTTACAACGCTCATACTCTTCTTCGCTTTGCGGCAACAGCCTCCCTTGCATATCTCCGCCCAAGCATTTCATAGCAACAGCAGCAATAACTCCTTCCGGCGCTCCACCACTACCAACGAATAAATCTATTCCTGTTTCATCCAGTGCAGTAGCAATTGCAGCTGCCACATCGCCATCAGTAAACAATTTCACTCGTGCACCTACTCTTCTTACTTCTTCTATCTTTTCCTTGTGGCGTTCTCTTTCTAAAATCATAACTGCAAGATCGCTTATTTTTTTATTGTTTGCTTCAGCTACTATTTTTAACGTCTTTTCTAACGGATCATCGATGTGGATCTTCCCCTTCGCTCTAGGCCCAACGGCAATTTTGTCCATGTACATGTCAGGAGCATGTAATAAATTTCCGCGATCAGCAACTGCAATTACTGTTATAGCATTTCCATATCCTTTAGCAACCAAATTCGTTCCCTCAAGTGGATCCACTGCTACATCTACCTTAGGATATGGTTTGCCACGTCCCAACCGCTCACCTATGTACAACATAGGCGCCTCATCCATCTCTCCTTCACCTATAACTACTACACCATCCATATTCACAGAATCAAACATTTTTCTCATAGCACTAGTAGCAGCTTGATCTGCTTCTATCTTTTTACCCCGTCCCATCCAGCGCGCAGCAGCCAGCGCTGCAACTTCTGTTACACGTGCAATTTCTATTGCAAGCTCACGTTCCATTTTTTATTCCTCCTCCTAAGTAATCTTGTATTTTTCACTATCTCTTTCATTATCTCAATTCATTCTTGTATCACTTGAATTACAGTTTTTCCCCAGCAGTACATCTGACTGCAAAAAAACAGTTCTTGGATAAGCTATCTCCACTCCATGCTCATGACAAGCTCTCCATATGTACTCGCGTATCATCTTTTTGACCGTCCAAATTGATGCAGGCTTTGTTTTAGCAATAATAGTAAACTGTACACCTTTACCATTGTTATCTATGTCAGTAACACCATATACCTGCGGAGGCTCTTCTAAATTCCCGTTTTGGTCAACAATAAATTCATCATAATAGTCCTGCTTAACTGCTTCACAAGCTTCATCAAGCAGCTTGCGCACCTTATCAGGATTTTCTTCATACGGAAATGTGACTGTGACTATCGCACGCATCTCTTTTCTGTTATAATTTCTAACTGTCCTTATATCAGAATTTGAAATATAAAACTTCTTACCTGACCACTCTCTTATAGCAGTCATTCTAAGCCCTATCTCTTCGACTGTACCTTCAACCTCATTGTTGATGTTCACAAAATCTCCAACTAACAATTGCTCTTCAAACATTATAAAGAAACCAGCAATAACATCTTTAACCAAACTCTGCGCACCAAATCCTATAGCTAGCCCAACAATTCCTGCTCCAGCAAGGAGCGGGGTAATATCTATAAATTGATTTAACACAAACAGCGCAGCCACTATATATATAACATATTTTGTCAAAGACATAAGCATTACAATCAGAGATTGTTTTTTACTTTCATTAATAGTAGCAAATAAAAACGCCCTTTTAATAAATTTATACCTAAAACGCATTATTATATAGGCTGCAACTAATATAATGAATATCGATACTGCCTTTTCTATGATTAGCTTAATTTCAATATATTCAAGTAATTTATAAATATATTCTTCCATCAACCAAAAATATCTCCTCGCGCAACATAACAAAATAATGTCTCTTAACTAGTTAAGCTAATTTAAGAGCACGTCATCTTAAGTCAATAGTTTCTACAAAAAACCAAAAAATCCTTTTATTTTTACACCTTCATGCAGGAAATATTATTTTTTTATATAAGTATATTTTAACAAATTTATTAGCGTTAACAATACCCCTCAAGGAGGCTAATTTATGAAAAAAAGAATCGCTGTGCTAACAGGTGGTGGAGATGCACCTGGTTTAAATGCAGTTATAAGAGCAATAGTAAAAACCGCTATAAGGGAATACGGCTATGAAGTAGTAGGTTTTAGAAACGGATTTAGAGGTGTAGTAGAAAGAGATATGGTGCTGCTGACTGAAAATGACGTTGCAGGCATATTGCCAAGAGGTGGCACTATACTCGGCACATCAAATCGCGACAGCCCTTTTAAGTTCCCTGTAGGCAAAGATAAATATGAAGACAAGTCCAAACAGTGTATAGAAACAATCTTGGAATACGCTGAGGCGCTTATATCTATTGGCGGCGATGGTTCTCTCATGTTAAGCCACAAGCTTTTTGAAATGGGGTTGCCTGTTATTGGGTGTCCAAAAACGATTGATAATGACCTGAAAATAGGCATTGCCCAAACTTTTGGATTTGAATCAGCATATTCATTTGCTGCTGAAGCATTGGACAGACTGCACACCACAGCAGAATCCCATCACAGAATCATGTGCATGGAAGTCATGGGGCGTTATGCCGGCTGGATAGCATTATATGCAGGTATAGCCGGTGGCGCAGATGTGATATTAATACCTGAAATACCATTTACTTATAAAAAAATCATCGAAAAAATAGAAGAAAGAAAAAAAATGGGGAAAAAGTTCAGTCTAATAATTGTCGCTGAAGGCGCAAAGCCCAAAGGCGGAAAATTAGTAGTTCAAAAAATGGTCAGCGCAAGTATAGATCCAGTTAGGCTTGGTGGCATCGGAAACGTAGTAGCAAGTGAATTGGAAAAGATGACAGGAATGGAAACGCGTGCTACTGTCTTAGGCCATTTGCAAAGAGGAGGTAGCCCAACTCCATATGACCGCATATTATCCACTATGTACGGTACTGCCGCAATGGATTTAGCAGCAAAAAAACAATATGGATATGTAGTTTCACTGGACAGCAATTGCAAAATTAAGCCCATACCACTTGCAGAAGCAGCAAGCGGTATAAGAACAGTAGATGTAACGGGAGAGTTGGTAAAAACCGCTAGGAAAATTGGAATTTCATTTGGCGATTAGCAAGAAACGATAATACATTTATACTCTGGTTGTAAGTTAAAGCTTCCAAACTTGATTTGTTTATGCAAATTTGTTTATACAAACAAAAAGTGGCTGGCAACACCATCGGTATTCCCAGCCACCCTTCATTTTTATTGCTCTTTTGGAGGCGACGCCCGGATTCGAACCGGGGAATAAAGGATTTGCAGTCCTCTGCCTTACCACTTGGCTACGTCGCCCCGTTCTAATTCTTATGGTGCCGGAGACCGGACTTGAACCGGTACGGTGATAAATCACCGCAGGATTTTAAGTCCTGTGCGTCTGCCAATTCCGCCACTCCGGCAATTAAAAAATGGAGCGGAAGACGGGATTCGAACCCGCGGCCCTCGCCTTGGCAAGGCGATGCTCTACCCCTGAGCTACTTCCGCACGATACATTAGCAACCATATTGGTGCCACGGGACGGAATCGAACCGCCGACACGAGGATTTTCAGTCCTCTGCTCTACCGACTGAGCTACCGTGGCTAGCTTTTAACCATAAACACTAAAACTAAACTTGAAATACAAAAACTGGCGGAGCTGACGGGAATTGAACCCGCGATCTCCAGCTTGACAGGCTGGCATGTTAACCACTACACCACAGCTCCAATTGCTCATGTTGCAAAAGTACTTTTAGCACTCTAGTCAGTTGACCCTACTACCGTGAACTGACGTAGAATAGTATAACAAAAGCCATCTTTAATTGTCAAGCATTTTTTATTTTTTCGTTGTAGGTGAGCCAGAGTTTCGTTCACAAAAAATAAAAAAATTAAAAAAAGATATTATTTTTGCAACAATAATACATTTCTAAACTCTTTATACATATTTTTACATATATGCCATAAATTTTTATTGACATTTTAAACCCAAGTTGTATAATAGTTAGTTGAGCTTGTTTTTTACTAAAAGTTGTTTTAAAATCTTGTTTCTTCTTAGCTTAAATCAATAATTTTTAACTCAAAGGCCAAAACTCTAAAACCTACCAAAAATATAATCTATCTTAAATTAATGTCGCTTTACTTGTTTCACTTATTCAATTAATTCATTAATTACAAAAGCAAAATTATCCTGAGTGCATAAGCTGGTTTTTAAAAGTTGTCTTTAGAATATTTTAAGTTAAGAATTTTAGAGTTTCTTTTCGTGTCAATTTATTTAGCAAATTTTTGGAAGTTATTTTCTTATATTTCAAAAATAAACAAATTATTTAAAACTTTGAAATACAATACATCTTAAGTTTAAGTTCAAGTATTATGTACGCTTGTATTCAATATATCAACAACATTTATTTCATTATACTATCTTCTCTTTAAATCACAAAACAAGCCAACAATCATAAGCTTAAAAAATATAAAAATTATAATCAGAAGGAGGGGATAATATGGGAAAGAAAAAAATCAATGTAGCTATTGCTGGTGTAGGTAACTGCGCTAGTGCTTTGCTCCAAGGAATAGAAATGTACAAAAACTCACCCGAAAATGTCATAGGGCTCATGCATTATGACTTGGGAGGCTATACTCCCGGTGACATCAACATAGTAGCAGCATTTGATGTAGATAAGCGCAAAGTAGGCAAACCCTTAAAAGAAGCAATCTTTGCAAAGCCAAACTGTACCACCGTGTTTTATGACAATTTACCTGACTATCCTGTAACAGTACAGATGGGACCAGTGCTGGATGGGGTTTCTGAACACATGAGCGATTATGATGAGGATCGAACATTCGTAGTTGCAGATGAAGAACCATGCGATGTAGTAAAAGTCTTAAAAGAAAGCGGTGCTGAAGTCTTAATAAATTACTTGCCCGTAGGATCTGAAAAAGCCGCAAGGTTCTATGCTCAAGCATGTCTCGACGCAAGAGTTGGATTCATAAATGGTATGCCAGTATTTATCGCTTCTGATGATGAATGGGCAAAGAAGTTTAAAGAAAAAGGGATACCAATTATCGGCGATGACGTAAAAAGTCAAGTAGGCGCTACCATTGTACACCGCACGCTTACCAAGCTCTTTGAAAACCGCGGCGTAATTTTAGATCGCAGCTATCAGTTGAACTTCGGTGGAAACACAGACTTTTTGAATATGTTAAATCACTCTCGTTTATCATCTAAAAAGAAGTCAAAGACTCAAGCTGTACAAGCTGAGCTTAAAAAAACACTATCATCAGAAAATATACACATAGGTCCTAGTGACTATGTACCTTGGTTAAAAGATAACAAAATTTGTTTCATACGCATGGAAGGAAGAGGATTCGGCAACGTTCCATTAACTTTAGAAGTAAAGCTTTCAGTAGAAGATTCACCCAACAGTGCAGGTGTTATAATAGATGCAATCAGATGCATGAAATTAGCTTTAGATAGAAATATAGGCGGCATACTCACATCAATATCTGCTTACACAATGAAATCACCACCTGTACAGTACACAGACACAGAAGCAAAGGAAATGGTAGAAGAATTCATTGCTGGCAGGAGAGAGCATTAATGAGGGGTGTGATCTTAGCAGCTGGCGAAGGGACAAGGCTTCGCCAGCACTTTAGGGATTTTTTAAAGCCGTTAACACCGATTTTAGGTCTTGCTTTGATTGAAAGAAACATATTATCTTTAAAGGAATGCGGAATAAAAGAAATAGTGATAGTCACTGGATACGCTGAAGAAAAAATCAAAGCACACATTGGAGACGCCAAGAAATACGGGGTTAATATAAGCTATATTTACAATCCTGATTGGAAACTTGGCAATGCTACATCTGTTTATTCTTTTCACAAAAGCTGCAAAAAAGATGAAAAATTTGTTTTAATGATGGCAGATCACCTGTTTGATCTATGCATAATGTCTGATTTTATATCCAACGCAGGCAAAATAAAAGATGATGAAGTTTTAATAGCAGCAGACAATCGCCTAGATGAGGTATTCCACTTAGACGAATGTACTAAAATAAGCTGTATTGAAGATTATGCTGTTGCATTTGGAAAGAAGCTTAAGCAGTTCAACGCTGTGGACTGCGGACTCTTTATCTGTACAAAAGCGATATTCAGCGCGCTGTCAGAAGCTATTTCTAACTCTCTATATGGCTTTTAGCGATGCACTGAACATATTAGCAAAAAAGCGCAAGGTGCGCGCACATTTTATTGAAGGTTTCTGGGTAGAT
>JAJOKN010000120.1:7562-12420 GCA_021129815.1 Desulfotomaculum sp.
GCACGAGAGCTGATTTTAAAAAATTAAAGAATATTTATACAGTTACAAGCAGAAATAAACCATAAGCTAAAGCTATAATGAGCAAAAAATCAAATAATATGCCCACCTTCTCCCCCACATATTCCTTTGCTATAATCTTAAGCCCGTTAAACGCATGATAGACTACTATAACTACAAACACAGCATAAAACAGCTTGAGCTCATCAAATCTTTTCATAACTTCTTCATATTCTAAACCTCCAGTGATGTGCGTAACAACCAAATGATATCCAAGGAAACCTACAAGAGCTATACCAGTTAGCATTTGAAGAAGCCACCTTATACCATTCATTTGATCACCTTCCAGCAAAATAAGACCCATATAACAAAAGTTATAACAAAAGTAAGATACAGCAAAATTTTTCTATACTTATACATATACCCAAATTCATGGATCACAAGCCTTATGCCATTTACACCGTGATATATACATGCCAAAAACAACAAGAGATGCAGCACAAAGAATTCCTTCGATGCTTTTACAAGCCTCTCATAATCTCCCGTTTTTAAACTAGTCAAAAAAGTAAAATGCATGCACAGGTATAACGAAAGAACCACACCAGTTATCCTGTGTAAGTAAAACGCAATTGTGTTCAAACTCACCGCACTACCACCCCAAATTAAATTTTAAAACTTCAAGCCTCACTTTCTGAACCACTTCTGCTGGATGTAAGTTTTTAGGGCAAACTTCGCTGCAGTCAGATACAAAATGACAGTGCCATATGTGGTCACTCAAAGCCTTTAACCTCTCCTCTTTCCCTTCATCTCTGCTGTCTCTGTTAAACCTATGAGCAGCAACAACTGGAGCTGGCCCCAGACATCTCTTCGCTACCGGGCAAGCTGAAACACAAGCCCCACATTTTATACAAAGCGTATATTTATAATATTCTTCCAACTGCTTCGGAGTTTGCTGTATCTCACCTTTGCTTTTTCTTATGAGATAGGGCTTTGCCAGTTTTTGCTTTTTGAAAAATCCTTCAAAATCAGTAACTAGGTCCTTAATGACATTAAAATTTTTCAGAGGTTCAAGCTCTATAGTTTCTTTCTCAAGCTTTGATATTTGCGTCTCACATGCAAGCATTGGCTTTTTATTTATTCTTATCGCGCAACTCCCACAGATACCCATTCTGCAAAAAGCCCTAAAAGCAAGCGTAGAATCTATGTTTTCTTTTATATAAAAAAGAGCTTCAAGAACAGTCATATTAATTGGAACTTTAAACTCATCCCAATAGCTGCTTCCTCCATCAAACCTTTTAATCCTAAATATAACTTCCATATGCCCACCTCAATATTTTCTCTCTACTGGTTCCCATTTTGTAATTGTAACCGGCGCATAATCTACTTTAACTCCATCTGCAGTTTTATATGCCAAAGAATGTTTTAACCAGTTTACATCATCTCTCTTTTGATAATCAAGCCTATAATGCGCGCCTCTGCTTTCCTTTCTGAACAAAGCGCACACCGCTACAGCTTCGGCTAAATCAAGCATATAGCCAATTTCAATGGTATAAATCAGATCTGTATTAAAACTTTTGGATTTATCTGTAATTTTAACATCTTTGTACCTCTCTTTTAGCTCTTTAATTTTCTGAACAGCTTTTTTCATGCCACTTTCTTCTCTGAATATCCAAAGGTAATTGTCCATAACTTCATTTAGCTCTTTTTTTATTGCATATGGGCTTTCGCTGCCATTTTTATTAAAAATTTCTTCAATTTTTCTCTCCTCTTCAAAAAACTCATCTTCTTTTACAAGTTTAAAATCTTTATTCAAAACAAAATCAAGCGCATTTTCTCCTGCAATTCTCCCGAATACAAGGCACTCTGAAGTTGAATTTGAACCCAGCCTGTTTGCTCCGTGTATGCTTATACATGCAACTTCTCCAGTTGCGTATAAGCCCTTAACATCTGTTTCACAGTTTTTATTTACATGAATACCACCCATCGTGTAATGAGCCACTGGCTTAATTGGAAGCGGTTTTTCAACAGGATCAATGCCTGCAAAATTAATCGCAGCCTCTCTGATGAGAGGCAATCTTGCTTTTATCTTTTTTTCACCTAAATGCGTCAAATCCAAAGCTATATATAAGCCGTGTTCTCCTTCAAGAGCTCTTCCTTCTATCATCTCTTTCCACATCGCTCTTGCCACAACATCTCTTGGAGCCAGTTCCATCTTTTCAGGAGCATATCTCTTCATAAATCTTTCTTTATCCTTATTTAACAAATATCCTCCTTCTCCCCTGCATGCCTCCGTCATCAAAATTCCAGATGGAACTAGTCCTGTAGGATGGAACTGAAAAAATTCCATGTCCTTAAGCGGAACACCGCATCTGTAAGCTACAGCCATTCCATCTCCAGTTACATTGTGACTATAAGTTGTAAATCCATAAAGCCTTCCTGCACCGCCCGTTGCAAGTATAACTGCTTTGGCTTCAAAAAGCGTAAGCTCCCCTGTTTTAATATCTATTGCTGTTAAACCTTTTATCTCATCATTTTCTACTATAAGACCGGTTAAGAAATATTCGCTAAAAATCTCTATATTAGGATATTGAAGTATTCTTTCATACAAAGTATGGACCTCATGAAATCCTGTTCTGTCCTTAGCAAAAACCGTCCTGTTTAAAGATTGTCCGCCAAACGGTCTTAAAGCTATCTTGCCATCTTCAGTTCTGCTCCACGGACATCCCCAAGCATCAAGCGTCAAAATTTCTTTAGGGCATTCGCTGACAAAAAGCTCAACCGCATCTTGATCAGCTAAAAAATCTGCGCCTTTTACGGTATCCCAAGCATGCAAATCCAAGCTATCCTCTTTATCAAATACAGCTGCAGTTCCTCCTTCTGCACACACGCTGTGACATCGCGTGGGATAAGTTTTGGATACCATTGCTACAGATACATCCTCATTCTTTTCAGCTATTGCTATAGCTGCTCTCATTCCTGCTAGTCCTGCACCAACTATGACCACATCATATCGAAATTTCATAATATCTCCCTAAAGCCAAAAGTTTATTTAACCCAAGACGGTGTAACTCCCCAAGAAACTCCAAATACAATTGGTATCAAGAAATAACACATCACTGATATTAATATCATACATATCAAGTTCAACGCAATACCGTTTCTGACCATTTGTGAAATCGTAACATAGCCAGTTCCAAACACTATTGCATTTGGCGGAGTAGCAACTGGAAGCATAAATGCCCCACTTGCAGCTATTGCCGCCGCAATCATAAACGCTCTTGGATCTTCTCCCATCGCTATTGCAAATGAAGCCATTATAGGCATCATCAAAGTAGCTATAGCAGTATTAGAGGTCAATTCAGTTAAGAATATAACGAGTGTCACTATTGCAAACAACATGATTATCGGTGACAAGCCTTCAAGAAATAACAGCTGCTCGCCCAACCAAGACGCTAACCCGCTCTTTGTAAATGCTGATGAAAGCGCTATACCTCCACCAAAGAGCAACAAAATTCCCCATGGAATGTTTTTAGCATCATCCCAAGCAAGCGCAAATATACCTTTTTTGAAATCAATTGGTATTAAAAACAAAATTATCGCAGCTAACATAGCTATCACATGGTCGCTCACAAGAGGTAACCAAGCAGATATTCCCGGTATTTCAATACCTCCTATGTTTTTAGGTTTGCTGAAAATCCAAGCCAAAGCTGTCAATACAAATACTGTAAACACTACTTTCTCGCCCTTGCTCCAGCCACCTAGCTTTTTCTTTTCTTCTTCTATAACTTCCTTTCCGCCTGGTATAGTTTTAATTTCAGGCTTGTTCAAAACGTAAACCATTAATACCCACAATATAAACAGCATCAACAAAGATATAGGAACTCCTATCATCATCCAGTCCACAAACGTTATCTCAGGTGCATCTGGAAATAACTCAGTAAACGTTCCAGCAAAAATAGCATTTGGCGGAGTGCCTATCAAGGTTGATATTCCACCAATCGATGCAGCATAAGCAATTCCAAGTAT
The DNA here is from genome assembly GCA_021129815.1 of Desulfotomaculum sp. GTDB lineage: Bacteria > Bacillota > Desulfotomaculia > Desulfotomaculales > Desulfohalotomaculaceae > JAJOKN01. The sequence goes on from JAJOKN010000120.1 coordinate 11,586, forward strand.
CAATGCAGTTCCAAACTTAAAATGTCCCGCTCTAAAATCCACGCCTTTGAGTTCTCCTTTTTTCTGAAGTTCAGCTCCCATCGATGCTATGTGTAGTATTATAGCAAGACCTATTGGCATCATCATCAAAGCGGTAGCAGTATTTGATATCCACATGGAAAGAAACGCCGTAGCAAGTATAAATCCCAATATAATCTTTTTAGGACTTACTCCTACAGCACTTACAATCAGCAAAGCCAATCGCTTGTGTAAGTTCCATTTTATTATTGCTGCAGCTATTATAAATCCACCCATAAACAGGAAAATTATTCTATTCGCATAGTGCGGTGCTATGTTCTTGATATTATCAGCACCAAACAAAGGAAGGATCACCAGCGGCAACAACGCAGTAACTGGCAATGGAATTGCTTCACCCATCCACCAAATAGCCATCAAAACTGTTAAAGCAAGGACTATTTTCATTTTATAAGCTTTGCTCATGATTTCATCATAAGCTTTTACATCTTTTTCTTTCAGCCAATTCAAAAACTCATAAACATCCAGCGCTTTTATTTTGTTATCTTCTTTTGTCAAAATCCCGCGTTCAATAGCAGCTTTTACTACATCATCGCTAAGCTTAACATTTGATATTGCAAAGTCAATAAAGCTAGTCGGTACTGGCATAAATGCCAGCACAATAAAAAGAAAAGCGCCTAAAAAAAGAGAAATCTTCTGCCTTTTTGTATATCCCTTTTCCAACTTATTTTGAGTTAATATGTTTTCTGCATCATTTTTTTTTAAGCCATTTTCAACCTTGTTTTTTAAATTGTTATTACTAATTTTGTACACCCTCCAT
>JAJOKN010000119.1:0-10505 GCA_021129815.1 Desulfotomaculum sp.
TGGGGATATTCATCATATTTGGAAAGGCTCCAGAAAAACACTGAAGTTTGTTAAAAATGAAATAAAAAACACCTGTAAAAGTGAATGTAAGATTTCTTGATGAAATTTAAGCAATGCAATTAAGTAGGGCAAGATCTTTCATGTGCTTTCACAGCAAAAAAGTTCTTACCATACTTTTATTTTTAGCTCTTTACTTGAAGTTTTGCGTTATTTTTTTATTCAATCACAGTATCATAAGCATCTCTGTAAATTTGAGCTAGCTCTTCTATGAGCGGCATTCTGGGATTGGCAGTTGTGCATTGATCTTCAAATGCTTGTTCTGCTAGTTCATCTACTACTGCAAAAAACTCATTTTTGTCTATACCGCATTCAGAAATGGTAAGCGGCATGTTTAATTCCCTCATTAAATCATATATTGCTTTTATCAAGCTTTTCACGCCTTCTTCCGTGTTTCTTGCAGGTAACCCCAATGATTTTGCGATTTGCTGATATTTTAAATGAGCTGCGTAATATTCATAGTTTGGGTATGAGGTGAATTTGTTGGGCACAGAAGCGTTGTATGCAATCACATGTGGCAACAGCACAGCATTTGCGCGGCCGTGAGGTATGTGGAATTTTCCGCCTAGTTTGTGAGCTAAACTGTGATTTATGCCTAAAAACGCATTTGTAAAAGCCATCCCTGCAATTGTGGAAGCGTTGTGTATGCGTTCGCGCGCTTCTTTGTCAGCAAATTTGTAAGATAGGGGCAAATACTTAAACACCAACTCTATTGCCTTCATTGCGAGCGCATCTGTATAATCTGAAGCCATGACGGATACATAAGCTTCTATAGCATGGGTAAGCACATCTATGCCGCTATCTGCTGCTACGCTTTTCGGAATGGAATCTACAAAATCGGCGTCTATGATAGCTGCATCAGGGGTTAACTCATAGTCTGCTAACGGATATTTTATTTGAGTGCCTCTGTCGGTTATAATTGTAAAAGCAGATACTTCTGAGCCTGTACCGCTCGTTGTAGGGATAGCTACCAGTTTTACTTTGCGTCCAAGCTTTGGGTACTTGTAAGTGCGCTTTCGAATGTCTAAAAACTTCAGCTTTAAAAATTCAAACTCCACTTCTGGGTGCTCATAAAAAAGCCACATTCCTTTTGCAGCATCGATGGGAGAACCACCGCCCAGCGCGATGATAGTGTCTGGCTTAAAGCGCTTCATTTCCTTTACGCCTTTTTTAACCGTTTGAAGCGATGGATCTGGTTCTACTTGGTCAAAGATTTCTATGTTCACGTGGTTTTGACGTTTATTCAAATGGTAAATAACTTTATCCACATAACCTAGCCTTACCATGTTTTCATCAGTGACGATAAAGGCTTTCTCAATTTTAGGCATTTTTGACAGGTACTGCACTGCACCTCTCATGAAATAAATTCTAGGAGGGATTTTGAACCACTGCATTTTGCTTTTCCTTCCTGCCACGCGCTTAATGTTTATAAGGCTATCTACGCTCACATTGGCAGTAGTGGCATTCCTGCCATAGGAGCCGCATCCCAGCGTGAGAGAAGCTACATTGGTGTTGTATATATCGCCGATAGCCCCTTGAGTGCAGGGTGAATTTACAATTATACGTCCTACTTTTACTACATCAGAAAATTCTTTTACTATATCCTTGTTTTCCGAATGAATTGCAGCAGAATGTCCCATTCCGCCAAACTCCACCATCTTGACGCAGTATTCAATTCCTTGTTTGTAATTTTCTACCACATAAAATGCTAATATAGGGGATAGCTTTTCTTGAGAGAGCGGATATTCGCTGCCTATGCCTTTTAACCTTACCATCAGTATTTTAGTATCGGGTGGAACATCTATTCCTGCCATCTGTGCGATTGTAACAGCGCTTTGACCTACTATCTGCGGATTGATGCGGCTATCTTCTCTGATAGCAACAGCATTCAACTGCTCTGTTTGTTTGTCATCCAAAAAATAACACTTGTTTTGCTTAAAATATATTTCTACTTCATCTGCTATCTCTTTATCTACAATTACAGCTTGTTCAGATGCGCAGATCATGCCATTGTCGAAGGTTTTGCTCATTATTATATCTGTCACTGCGCGCTTTATGTTGGCTGATTTTTCAATATAAGCAGGCGCATTGCCGGGACCTACTCCAATAGCTGGTTTTCCTGCGCTGTAAGCAGCTCTCACCAATTTTGCACCGCCGGTTGCAAGTATCAGCGATACGCCGGGATGGCGCATAAGAGCGTTGGTAGCTTCTATAGAAGGATTTTCAATCCATGTGATAAAACCTTCAGGTGCTCCTTCAGCTATACCAGCTTCGTACATTATTTTAGCTGCTTCTGCGCTGCATTTTTGTGCTCCGGGATGAAAGCTGAAGATGACAGGATTTCTAGTTTTAGCGCAGATGAGCGATTTAAACATAGTAGTAGAAGTAGGGTTTGTAACTGGAATGACTGCAGCTACTACGCCTACTGGTTCTGCTACTTCATAGAAATCTTCTTCTTCATTTTCATTTATTATTCCCACTGTTTTTTTGTATTTGATGCTGTGATAAATATATTCAGTAGCAAAGATATTTTTAGTGATTTTATCTTCATACACTCCGCGTTTTGTTTCTTCTATTGCTAACTTTGCCAAATACATATGTTTGTCCAAACCAGCGAGTGCCATTTTTTGAACGATTTTATCAACTGTTCTTTGATCGAATTTTAGAAATTCTTGCCCGGCTTTTATTGCTTTCTCTACTAACCTATCAATTTCACTTTGTTTTTCTAAATTTTCTGTTTGTGCCTGCTGGGCATTCAAAAAAGTCACCTCCAATTTTAAAAAATTGAAAATTTAGTGTAAAAATTTTGATATTGATTTATACAGGTTTTTTTCTGGCGATAATTTGAAACATTCCATTGTGCGCTTCCATTACGCGAATAATGCTTTCTTTGAATTCTTTATAATTTTCTAATTTTTTATGCATTTCTTGGTAATCGTCAAGCAGTTCTTGGACTTTTTCTGCATAGTTTAAAATAAGTTCTCTTTTTTCATCGTCCAATTTGCCGTCTATATTTTCAAAAAGCTTTTGCAACTTATTGTGCAAGCTTCCAAGTTCTAATGCTAAATCGCTCATTGCTCCTTCGCCTTTATATATGTATATGATAGGAATAGGAGCATTCGGGTCATCAGGTTGTTTTGCTACTATCTTTTTTTCTTTTAAAAGCTGCTCAATGACTTTGCGAACAGTGTTTACTGTTACCCCTAGATAATAAGCCATAGTCTCTTCGTCTTGGATATATTCACCATTTACAGAGTTGTCCCTGATGTATAGAGCGACTCTGTTTAATAAGCCTTTGCTGATAGGGCGATTTTTCATAATAGGCTTACTTCATTCCTTTCACTATTATTTTAAGTTTTATTATTTCATTAAATTTTAATTATTTTTTTGTTTTTGTGAGGTTTAAATTCAATATCCCAAAGCACCACAAACTTGAGATCTCCACTATCCCAGTTTTTAGGCATAGTTGATTTATCTATTATCATAATGTCGAATTTTTGTTTAGCATATGGGTCATTCAACATTTTTCCAGCGCCATTTTTGTCAAATGCAATAGGCAGTCGAAGGCCGTTATTCCACTTTACTAATAAATAATACATGTCATTTTCTGGATCATAAGCCCAATTCCATGTATACTCTCCTCTAGCTAATATAGCTAAATCCAATGCTCCGCTCCACTGAGGATTGCCTATTACCATAGTAGTGCGTTTATATTCCTTTCCATTATCTTCGTATTCGAGATCTGCCCATGCTCCAAAATCAGGACTGTAAGCTACGCCACCAAACTCTTTTATGATTTCTTCTCCAGTTTTTGGCTTTGTGATAAATCTTAAATCTAAAACCATGCTTAGTCACTCCTTAATTTTGTTTAATTATCAATTTGTAAAGCTTCTATTGCAATATATTTTGTTTCTCCATCGCCTTTTACCTCTAGAATATCGTGTTTTTCATTCCATGTTATCCTTATACCTAAATTTTTATTATACTTGCTTATGTCGACTTTTGCTTGACGCATCCAATCGTCAGTTACATGTACTAACACTAATTCAGACTTGTTGTTTCGAAACAGTTTAAATCTTGCATTTCCAACTATGTTGTAGAACAATGTGACTTCTTTTATATCAGAGTTAAAAATGTCTGAATCGCTTACTGAAAACTCTAAACAGCCTTCTTTGTCGTCTTTATCTTTCATAAGATGTGAGTAATCCCTCGGCATGTTGAAATACACCTCCTTAAAAAATAACTTTTAAGCTAGCACTTAAGTATGTTATCAATATTTTACCATAAACAGCTTAAAATATCTCTTTAAAAAATGTTTATGTATTGCTTTTTTAAATATATTGTAGCATAATCTAGTTTAAAGCAGTATTAAATTTATTTACTGCAATTATTTTTTAGGGGAAGGAGGTGTTAAGTTATGTATATGATTTCTATATACGCAGATGCCTGTGAGGGCTGTGGACAGTGTGCGGAAAACTGTCCTGTAAATTTGCTTTCAATGGAAGGAGACAAAGCAGTAGTTAGCGGTGAACCTACTGAGTGCATGGGTTGTGAAACTTGTACATCTGTTTGCCCTGAAGGAGCTTGTCATATACAAGAGATATAATTTAAATTGATGTTTTGTAACATAACTTAGTTTGATTTTACATGGATTAAGCTGCTGGCTGTAATGTGGGTTATGTTTTGAAACCTGCGTTTAACAGCCGGCAGATTAATCCAGCAAATGAAAATAATGAGCTTATTAAGTTAGTTGTTGTAAAGTTTAAAATTATCTGATAAAATAAAAAACGAAAAAGTATGACTGTTTTTGTGTATTTTTTTACCTGAATATTTTTTAAATTTTTAAGATTTAATTTTCAAATAAACTTTAAATAATAATTTGTCCTCTCATAATTATTGTTTACAAGTGATGTAAGATTATTCATTAACTAACACAAAAGGGGAAAAGGTGTCATGAAAAATCAAGACACATCTAAAAAAGGTATATCTAGGCGGGGCTTTCTCAAAATGTTGGGTGGGCTTGGAACAGTTGGAGCCACTGCCATGTTAACAGGATGCCAACATTTTGATAAAGCCATTGTTGGTGGAGAAGGTTGGATTCCAAAACAGTATCAGAGATCTAAATATTGGCCTGCACAGGTAAGAGGACGTATTCCTATACATCCTGAGAGCGTTTCAATTGACCGCAATGATGAAAAGTGTATCTTGTGTGGTCAATGTATTGAGGCATGTCGTGGGGTGCAGTCTGTATTTAAGCATTATGAATTACCTATAGTGGATGATGTGATTTGTGTTGATTGTGGACAGTGTATAATGTGGTGTCCTACAAAATCTATAACTGAGAAAAGCTCAATAAATCAAGTTATGGAGGCTTTGGAAGACCCTAATAAGTTCGTAGTAGTACAAACTGCACCAGCTACTAGAGTGGCACTAGGTGAAGAGTTTGGGTTGCCTCCTGGAACATGGGTGCAAGGTCAACAGGTAGCTGCTTTAAAAGAATTGGGCTTTGATAGGGTGTTTGATACAAGCTTTGGTGCAGACTTAACGATAATGGAAGAAAGCAAGGAGTTTTATAAGATCGTTACAGGTGTATATGATAGGCATCTGCCTTTGTTCACTTCTTGCTGTCCTGCTTGGGTTAAGTTCTGCGAGTATTATTACCCAGATTTAGTGCATCACATTTCATCGTGTGGATCTCCTATGCAAATGGTAGGTGCTACTGTAAAGACTTACTATGCAAAGCTCAACAATATCGATCCTGAGCAAATTTATACAGTTGCTATTATGCCATGTACAGCTAAAAAAGCAGAAGCTAAAAGACTAGAAATGAATGCTTCTGGAAGGTATTGGGGAAATGAGGAGATCCGCGATGCTGATGCTGTGCTGACAGTAAGGGAACTTGCTCAAATGATGAAATCAGCAGGAATAGATGTAACCGCATTACCAGAAAAGGATTACGATCCTATTTTAGGAAAATCTTCTGGTGGTGGACTCATCTTTGGCGCTACAGGTGGAGTGATGGAGGCTTGTATGCGCACAGCATACTATTGGTTTACAAAACAGGATTTGCCCGATGAAATGTTGGATTTCAAGCCAGTGCGTGGTTTAAAAGGCATAAAAGAAGCATCTGTTGAAATACCAGGAGTTGGTACAATTCGAGTTGCAGTAGTGCACGGATTAGGAAATACCCGCGTTTTGCTCGATGCAATGCGTAGAGGAGAGAAAACTGGTTATCACATGATAGAAGTTATGGCGTGTCCAGGCGGTTGCATAGGTGGAGGAGGTCAGCCGCGCTCAGCATTGCCACCGAATGACAAGCTTCGTCAAGAGCGCATTGAAAAGCTTTATAAGAAAGATGCTTTAATGAAACTGCGCAGATCCCATAAAAACCCAGAAATAAAAGCTTTATATGAAAATTTCTATGAGAAGCCCGGCAGCAAATTAGCTTATAAGCTGCTCCATCCAGTTTATCCGGAGGGAAGAAAACCAAGAACTGATAACATAAATATTACTGTGTAATCTTATTATCTATAGAAATGGGGTGAGATGTAATGGCGCATAAATGGAAAGCACCTGAAAACAGCAAAGCTATTTTAGTTGATATAACTAAATGTATTGGCTGTGATGCATGTACAGTTGCATGTAAAATGTGGAATGATATTGAATTTAAAGAAATCAGGCGTTTTCATGCAGAAGACAGAGAAAAGATAAAGTTGGATGCTTATCACTGGACTAGCATTTCGCTGCATAAAGTAGAAAAAGATGGCAAGATTGTATGGCGTTATGCAAAGCATCAGTGTTTGCATTGCGATATACCTGCTTGTGCTGTTGCGTGTTTTGCTACTGCACTTAAGAAATACCCTAATGGGCCGGTAGTGTTTTACCCTAATTTGTGTGTGGGTTGCCGCTATTGTATGTTGGCTTGTCCTTTTGATAAAGTTAAGTACGAGTGGTATAAAACGTTTCCGTGGATAGCCAAGTGCCATATGTGCCCTACTCGCATAGCTGAAGGAAAGGCACCTGCATGTATGGGTGTTTGTCCTACAAATGTTATGACACTTGGGGATAAAGATGAAATTTTAGCATTAGCTAGAAAGACTATTGAAAACGATGATAAGTATGTAAAACACATTTATGGAGAAAAAGAAGTTGGAGGAACAGCATGGCTTTATATATCAGATGTCCCATTTGAAAAATTAGGATTTAGAACAGATGTACCTACAAAGCCAATGACCTATTACAGCTATGGTTTCCAAAAGTACACAAAACCTGCTATGGTAGGCTGGGGAATGTTGTTGACAGCGCTATACTTATATACTAAGCGGCGCGAGAAAATTGCAAAAGAAGAAAAGAAATAAGTCTTGGTATGAAGAAGGGGGGACTTAAGAAATTATGAATGTTAAAATTCAAGATACTAGGTGGACGTTTCAAATTACACCGTTTAGAATGATACTTTTAGGCTTAGCGGGCATAGCAATGGTATTAATTATTTATCGCTTTATTGTTGGGCTTGGTGTAACAACTAACATGAATGATAATTGGCCATGGGCTTTGTGGAAACTTCCTGCACTTGCGTGGGTTGCTCTTACTGCTGGTGGATATACTACTGCTTTGCTAGTTTATGTGTTAAACGTAAAGAAATTTAAGCCTTTAGTTCGTGGTGCTATGGTAGTATCGCTTTTAGGGTATATATTTTCGCTTGTTAGCTTAGCAGTAGACATTGGTCTGTGGTATCAGTTTTGGACTCCATATATTTTCTGGGGTCCAAGTTCTATATTGTTTGACGTGTTTTGGTGTATATCACTGTACGCTACAGTACAAATTTTGAAGTTCGGTGAAGTAGCTACAGAAAAGATTGGAAAGCCTTTAAACAGGTATTTTATAAAGATAGCACCAGTTTTGGTGGTTGCTGGTATAGTGTTGCCTACATTACACCAGTCAGCACTTGGCGCACTTTATGTGATGACACCTGGTAAATTATATCCGCTATGGTGGACAGAATATATAGGGTTATTCTTTTTAATGTCTTCATTTTTCTTAGGTCCAGCTATGGTTATAGTGGAAAACTATGTAAGGCATAAGGTTTACAACAGGCCATTTCACGCTGACTTATTGCACAGCTTTGCGCGTATAGGAGCATTTGTAATGGTAATTTATTTAGCATTGAAAGCTTATGATATGACTAGATTAGATGCATGGCAGTACTTGTTTGCTAGCACGCTGGAAACTACTTTCTTTTTAATAGAGTATGGATTGTGTGTAATAGTGCCTTTAATAATCATATTTACTCCTTGGGGTAAAACTAAAGCGGGGCTCTTGACATTTGGTATTTTAGTTACATTTGGAATATTCTTGTCACGCGTAAACGTTATAATAATAGGAATGATAAATCACGCAGGTTTTTACTTCCCAACTCTGATTGAATGGTTAGTATTCCTTGGTATGATGGCGCTTTGGGTATTAGCATACTTCTTCATTGTAGAAAACTTTAATATAATTGATTATCCAGAAAAAGAAAAACCTCGTATAGTTGTATAAAGATTGCTTAAGAGAGTTATACAGAAAGTTATAAAAAAGTGATTATTTTTGAAAGGCAGTGTGGCTAAGTTATAATTGCCATGCTGCCTGTATTTTTATATTTGACGAATAAAATTTAGTAAAACAGTGCAATAAAAATTTAGTAAAACAGTGCAATAATAAAAAAGACAAATTATTAGAGTTGAAAAATTAAATTAATCTATATATAATATAACTGCATGTTAAAATCTCACTTCGAGGGGGCGAAATGGTTTCGACGGAGGAGATGGTGACAAGAGGAGCGAGCCGGGGTCTCACTTGCCCGTAAAACAGTGAGCTAAAAAATAAACGCAAAAGAAAACAATTACGCTTTAGCTGCCTAATTGCAGCTAAACCTCCTGCTCGTACTGGGCCCGTGGTATGAGTTAGGGGGACACCAAAACGGGCTGGCTTAAAGCCTATTCCCGTAGGCATTAAGCGAGATGTAATCGGGATAGCAGTATTATAGGCTGGCTGTGGCCGATAATGCTGCGAAAATAAATCACAGCCTACGCTCGTAGAGCCTGTTGTCGTCATTCCTCCGGACGGTGGGTTCGACTCCCCCCGCCTCCACCATTTTAAGAATAGCAAAATTACTTTTGCGAAGTAGTATAGTTGCCTTGACAAAGAATGTAGAAAAGAGTATTATTTTTTTAAGCACTTATCGATGTAGACGTCGAGCAACAAAACTATTGTTTTAGATGCTTTGATAGCAATAGAAAGAGAGATGTGGCTATGAAGAAATTTATTAAAAAAAGCAGAGAAGAAAGGATAGAAGAGATATTAAGAGCTGCTGTATGTGTTTTTTTGGAAAAAGGTTATCGCAATGCTACGATGGAGGACATAATAGCTAAGACTTCGCTTTCAAAAGGTGGTTTTTATTATTATTTTAAAAACACAAAGGAAATTTTTTTGGCGATAATGGAAAGATGTGGGAAGATAAATATCGAGGAAATAAAGAAAATAGTGAATGAAAGTCCAAATAAAGAGAGCTTTTTTAAAGAGTTAGCAGATTTTTTATTTAATAGAATACTCAAAGAAACTGATGAAAAAAAGATATATATCATGGCTGTGAGCGAGTTGTTTTATGATAAAGATTACATATACCGCTTGAGGGATATGAGAAATGCATATATAGAAGCAGCTATAAAGTACTGCTGTGAAAAATTTAAATTAAACAGAGAAGAAATGAAAAGAAAATTGGAGCTGCTGGCAGAGGTGTTTGAGTCGTTATCTATCGGGTGTTATTTATTTAAAAGAGAAAAGTTTTATGTAGATCAAGAAGACAATGTAAAAAAGCTTCTCTTTGATATTATTAAATAAGTTGCCCTAGAGTAAACGGTTTTACAGCAATTATTTAAGGAGGTTTTGTGTTTTGGACGTATTAAAAAACAATTGGAAAAAGATTCTCAGTATTTGTATTGTAGTTTTTTTGTTTTTATTCATTTTGGGATTTGGACTTGTAAGAACTGACACAGCTGATCTATTAGCAAGCGAAAGCAACAGCCACGTTACCAGTATTGAAGCTTATGTTGTGGAAAAAATCAGCATAGAAGATAAAATATCATTCATAGGTGATTTAGAAGCAAGTGAGATAGAAATTGTAAGTAGCAAAATACCAGCACGAGTTAAAAGTGTCTTAGTTGAAAATGGTGACTCTGTGAGTGCCGGGCAGGAATTGGTGATTTTGGACAGCGAGGATTATGAACGAGCAGTTGAAAATGCTGAAGTACAGTTGCAAAGAGCAAACCTAGCGCTTGAAGCAAAAAAAGCAGAGCTGGCTGCAGCAGAAGCTGCATACCAAAATGCAGTTAGAAATTTAAACAGAATGAAAATCTTAAGAGATGCTGATGCAATTTCACAGAAAGAGTATGAAGATGTGGAATTAGCAA
>JAJOKN010000119.1:10605-11827 GCA_021129815.1 Desulfotomaculum sp.
TTAAGAGATGCTGATGCAATTTCACAGAAAGAGTATGAAGATGTGGAATTAGCAACAAAACAAGCTGAAGCTAAGTTTACAGCTGCTAAAACAGCAGTTGACTTAGCAAAATCTGACATAAGAGCTGCAGAGTTAGCATTGGAACAAGCAACGGCGAACTTAAATGATACTAGAATAAAGTCACTCATAAGCGGAGTTATTGCAAACTGCAATGTTAAAGTAGGCCAGCTTGTAAGCCCAGGAGTGCCGCTGATTGAAGTGCATAAAATCGATCCGATATATGTCCATATAGATATTCCACAGGATAACATTAAAGATGTAAAAGTTGGTCAGTTAGTTAACATCAAAGTTTTAGCGTATCCTGATAAAGATTTTAAAGGAACTGTAGCTACTATAGAGCAAGTATTGGATAAGAAAGCGCGCTCATTTGGTGTAAAAATTCGCGTGCCAAATAGAGAGAAATTACTAAAGCCAGGCATGTCTTGTGAAGTTGAAATAAATGTAGGAACAATAGAAGTACTAGCGGTGCCACAACATGCACTTTTTAGCAAAGATGACAAAAAATATGTGTTTGTAATTGAAAACAATAAAGTAAAATCGCGACAAGTTGAAACAGGCAGATTGATAAATGGAATGGTTGAAGTCAAATCAGGACTTTCTGAAGGCGAAAAAATAGCAACTACGAATATAGGATACTTGAAAGATGGAGATAAAGTTAAAATTTTAAATCTTAAATGATATAGAGTATAGGTGAGGTGTTCAAATGTTTTTAACAAAACTCAGCCTTAAAAGGCCGGTATTGGCAACTGTTATGATTTTGATACCGGTGGTTTTTGGAATAATGAGTATATTCACTATAGGAATAGATAAATGGCCAGAGGTAGAAGTGCCATTCATTAGCGTTACAGTTGTTTATCCAGGGGCATCACCTGAAACTTTAGAAAATGATGTGGTAGAGCATATAGAAGAAGCTATGGCGCAAGTGCCAGGAATTGAAAAGATATTCGGTTCTATTAAGGAAAATTATGCAATAATTTGGGCAGAGATGACGCTGGAAACTGATGTGGATGTAGCTGCACAAGACATGCGTGAAAAGATAAGCATGATAAGACATAAGTTACCTGAAGGTATAGAAGAGCCAATAGTAGCTAAATTTGATCCTATGGCGTTTCCTGTGATTTCATTTGCTTTAAGCGGTGAAGCGAGTTTGCTTGAAAAAAGC
>JAJOKN010000077.1:0-2356 GCA_021129815.1 Desulfotomaculum sp.
ATAAAAAATTCATTAAGAACAGGGGGTTTATTAGTTAACAATGCAGGTAAGTAATTTGGGGTACCCGCGCATGGGTAGAAACAGGGAGCTAAAAAAACTGCTAGAAGAATACTGGCAGGGAAAGATCAGCGAATCAAGTCTTATAACAGGGGCACAAGAAATTGAACGGCAAAACTGGGAAAAACAAGTGCAGGCTGGGGTTGAATGGATTCCAGTAGGAGATTTTTCTTTTTATGATCAGATGCTTGATACTGCTGTGATGTTTGGGCTTATCCCCGATCGCTTTAAAATTGAAGATGAAAATTTAACTGATTTAAAGACTTATTTTGCTGTGGCACGTGGGAACGACCATGCTCCAGCTAATGCAATGAAAAAATGGTTTGATACAAATTATCACTACATTGTGCCAGAATGGGATAAAGAACCAAAGCTTCTTAAAAATTATCCACTAGAAGCATATAAGAGGGCTAAAAAGGCTTTGAATATTGATGGGAAGCCAGTGATAATTGGCCCATTTACTTTTGTTAAATTATCAAAAAAAGTTGCTGATTTCAAAAAGGCTATGGAAAGCTTAGTACCAATATATGCTCAAATTTTTAAAGATATGGAAAATGAGGGTGTTAAGTGGGTTCAAGTAGATGAGCCGGCATTAGTGTTAGATATTTCAAGTGAAGAAATGAATGAAGTAAAAAATGTTTATGAAAAAATAACAAAAGGTATAAGTTTAAGTATAATGCTTCAAACTTATTTTGGCAGTGTGAGTTATTATAACGATGTGATATCGCTGCCGGTAAGTGGGATAGGTCTTGATTTTGTTCAGGGACTTGAGGATAATTTGTCTTATTTAGAACAATATGGTTTTCCAAAAGATAAATATTTGGCAGCAGGAGTTATAAATGGCCGCAATGTATGGCAGACTGATTTAAGGAAATGCTTAGAGCTCATAAAGAAAATAGAATCTTATGTTGCGAGTGACAGAATGTGGATACAACCTTCTTGTAGTTTATTGCATTTACCTGTAACCACAGCTGATGAAACTCATTTGCCAGAAGTTCTAAAGCGCACGTTGAAGTTTGCCGATGAGCGTTTAATGGAGCTCAACATTTTGGGACGTGCAGTTAAAGACGCTGCTCAGGTAGAAGATGAACTAAAAGAATCTGATGAAACGCTGAAAGCTTACAGGGAAATGACTGGACAGACGGACGAAAAAGTGAGAAAGCGCATAGCTGAGCTCAAAGAAGAAGACTTTAAAAGAGAAGTGCCGTTTGTAGAGCGAAAGCGAATTCAAAGTGAAAAGCTAAAGCTTCCGCTTTTGCCTGCAACTACAATAGGTAGTTTTCCTCAAACTCCAGATGTAAGGCGTATGCGTGCTGATTTCAAGAAAGGTAAGATCACTCAGGATGAATACCGCAAGTTTATTAGAGATAAAATTGCTGAGTGCATAAAGCTTCAGGAAGATATAGGGCTTGATGTGCTCGTTCACGGTGAGTTTGAACGCAATGACATGGTTGAGTATTTTGGTGAAAAGCTAAAGGGTTTTGTGGTAACTAAAAATGGTTGGGTGCAGTCATATGGCTCTAGATGTGTAAAACCTCCAATTTTGTATGGAGATGTGTGGCGCGATGAACCTATGACAATAGAGGAAATAACTCATGCACAGTCTCTTACCCAAAAGCCAGTAAAGGGGATGCTTACAGGTCCGGTTACAATTATCAACTGGTCATTTGTGCGCGATGACATAGGGCGAGATGAAGTGGCATATCAGATAGGACTGGCATTAAGAGATGAAATACAGGAGTTAGAAGAAAAGGGAATTGACATCATTCAAGTAGATGATCCTGCTTTGCGTGAGGGTTTGCCTCTTAAATCAAAAGATAGAGATAACTACTTGAACTGGGCAGTTAGAGCATTTAAACTTGCTACCAGCGGTGTTAAGCCAGAAACCCAAATTCATACGCATATGTGTTATGGAGAATTCAAAGATATAATACAAGCAATTGACGACATGGATGCAGATGTTATTTCAATAGAAGCGTCGCGTGCTGGTGGGGATGTAATAGACCATTTTGCAAAGCAAAAGTATTCAAGGGATATTGGGCTTGGTGTTTATGACATTCACAGTCCTAGAATTCCCAAAATGGAAGAAATGGAAGCTGTAATCAGAAAAGCACTTAAATACTTCGACAAGTCTTTGCTTTGGGTGAACCCAGACTGCGGATTGAAGACAAGAAAACCTGGGGAAGTTGATGCAGCACTTAGAAAAATGGTAGAAATGGCACTTAAGCTAAGGCAAGAGCTTTCTTGAGTTGTTAATGAATTTTTAAGCTAGTTTGTTGAATTTAAATATAACTTTATA
>JAJOKN010000077.1:2456-9698 GCA_021129815.1 Desulfotomaculum sp.
TCTTTAACAAGTCAACCTCCGAAAATGCGTTTTTTGGAGGTTGATTTGTTTTAAAATAAAAAGAGGAGTGTTGAGTTTTAGTGAATTACGGTGAGGCAATAAAATATCTTAAGAATTTAACTAAATTTGGCATAAATCTTGGACTTGATCGCATCACAGAGCTTTTAAGGCGAGTTGGCAATCCTCATTTGAAATTAAAGGTGATTCATATTGGTGGGACAAATGGTAAAGGTTCGGTAGCAAATATGGTAGCTTCTGTATTACAAGCTGCAGGATATAAAACAGGTATTTTTACTTCTCCACATTTACATAAATACACTGAGCGCTACAGGATTAATGGCGAGCAAATAAGCGAAGCAAGAGTCGCAGAGATTTTGACTATATTAAAGCCACATCTTGATGATATGGTTTTTGAAGGATTTGAATGCCCTACGGAATTTGAAGTGAGTACTGCTATAGCTTTTTGTTATTTCTATGAAGAGGATGTTGATTTGGTTGTGTTGGAAGTTGGGATGGGAGGAGCTATAGACTCTACAAATGTTGTGCATCCATTAGTGTCTGTTATAACTAATGTGGATATGGATCATATGGAATATTTGGGCAATACCATTTGCGAGATAGCAAGGACAAAAGCTGGTATTATAAAAAGAGGTGTACCGGTAGTTACAGCTGAAAACAAACCAGAAGCGCTTGGAATCATAAAGGATGCTTGTTTAAACAATAATGCCAAATTAACGATAGTCGGCAAGGATGTTGTATGGTACGAAAGCAACTCGTCTGATATTTCTGATAACGATGAAAGCTTTATGTTTTTAGGACAGAAATTTAATGTAAAAACTTTGAAAAATGAATATTTAGATTTGCACCTGCCGCTTTTAGGCGAACATCAGAAGACAAATGCAGCTACTGCGATAGCTGTGTTAGAGGAATTGCAGGAATATGGCATTTTTATTTCAGCTGATGAAATTAGAAGGGGTTTATCAAGTGTAAGATGGCCTGGAAGATTTGAAATTGTGAATAGAAATCCTGTTATCGTGTTAGATGGCGCTCACAACGTATCAGGGGTTGAAAGCCTCTGTAGCACATTGAACAAATATTTTAGCAAGAGAAATATAGTGCTTGTGTTGGGCATGCTGGCAGATAAAGAAAGAAAGAAGATAGTAGAAAAACTCGTTCCGATTTCAAAAAAAGTGGTGGTGACAAAACCAAATTCTCCCAGAGCTCAAAGCTGGCAACAAATAGCACACTGGGCACGTGAATTTTTATCAGAAGTCTATTTGATTGAAAGAATACCAGAAGCAGTAGATAAAGCCATTGAAATAGCTGACTTAGAAGATATAATTTGCATTACCGGATCTCTCTATATGTTAGCAGATGCTCGCAAGCACATTTTGAGTTTGAAACATAAATAGAGCTTTCTTTACATAAAAAAAATCTACCCTAGTTAAATTATACTGAGCGTCCGGACAGAGTGGTGGGAAGTTTGTTGGAAGACAGAGTGGCGATTTTTGTAAATCGATAAGCATTGCTGCATTTGGCGTTAACAAAAACTCAAAAAATGTCTGGGGTTTGGTGCAGCTGTTTATAGAAAATATCCAAAATACTGGAATAAAATTTCGAGGAATTGGAAAGAAAAATATCCAGAGGTTGAAACTATAGTAAAAGTAAAATCAGTAATTAAAAGCAGTGGCTTAATAGCTTAAGCCACTTAAAGCATTTGAGTAAGCAAGGTGATGAAAGATTAATATATTTGTATTGTTATTAATTTTTATAGCTGTTATTATATAATTTAAGTAAAAAAAGCTTTATAAAGAATTGATAATTTTTAGCATTTTGATGTCAATTGCAATGGTATTGTCTTTATACTTTTCAGCGGTTTATTTTATTATTATAATAATGTTAGTGTTATTTAAATTTTTATATATTTTTTATTTTAAAAAGGGGTTATTTGAAGGATGAAAATCTTTAAAATACCTGAAGCTACAATAACAAGGTTGTCTGTATATTCTAGATATTTAAAAGACTTAGAAAAAAAGGGAGTTGTTACAATATCTTCAAGTGAAATTGCTGAAGGTGTTGGGGTCAGCTCTGCACAGGTTCGCAAAGATTTAGCTTATTTTGGCGAGTTTGGAACTAAGGGTGTTGGTTATAACGTAAAAGATTTGCTTTCCTATATTAGAAAAATACTGGGATTGAATAAAACATGGAATCTTATATTGATTGGCGCAGGTAATTTAGGATCTGCATTGGTTACATATCAGGAATTTAAAGATAGGGGTTTTAATATTGTTGGGGTTTTTGACAATGACTTAGTAAAAATAGGAAAGCAAATAGCGGATTTAAAAGTGTTGCCGGTTGAGGATTTGCCAGATATTATTGAAAAGTACGACGTGCGCATTGGCATTATAGCTGTGCCAGCAAAAGCAGCACAGTCAGTAGCTGATGTGCTTGTGAAAAATGGGATTAAAGCAATCTTAAATTTTGCGCCTATAAATATACATTTACCTAAGGGCATAGCAATACAGAATGTGGATTTATCAATAAAGCTGGAGGCTTTAACTTTTAGCTTAACAGCTTCAAGACAACAATATAAGTTAAATGTTGAACATGATGAATAACTGACTGATAACGAATTGTTTGCGAAGTGGGTGTTTTGATGGTATGTTAATTTTGGCTTCTTCGTCTCCCAGAAGGTATGAACTTTTAAAAATGGTTGGTTTATCATTTGAAGTAGAATATCCAGATATATCAGAAGATATTCCTTTTACAAAGCCAGATGAGATGGTGAAAACACTTGCTGAGAAAAAAGCACGTGCCGTAGCTGATGTTAAAAGTGAAGGTCTTGTTATTGGCAGCGATACGCTGGTATTTTGCGACGGAGATATTTTAGGAAAGCCTAAAAATAAAGAGCATGCTGTGAGTATGCTGCTTAAGTTGCAGGGAAATGTTCACTATGTTTATAGTGGAGTAGCTATTGTAGATGCTAAGACTAAAAAATCAGCAGTTGATTATCGTAGGACCAAAGTTATTTTTAAGCCTATGAACTTGGACGAAATCAACGCTTATGTTGAGGCTGAAAAACCTTTTGATAAAGCTGGTGCGTATGGCATACAGGGTAGAGCAGCTGTTTTCATTGAGGGTATAGAAGGATGCTACTATAACGTAATGGGTTTGCCGCTTGCATGTTTATTTTCTATGCTGAAAGAGTTTGACTGTAACCTAGTTAAATCTATCTTTAAAGGAAAGTAAATAGGATTTTTGATTATTTTACTTTGAGTTATGGAGGATGTTCGTTGGAGTATTTGACTTTAAAAGAAATGCCAGAACAACAAAGACCAAGAGAGCGGCTACTGCATTTTGGAGCTTCTTCACTGTCAGATATTGAACTTTTGGCAATTTTACTGCGAACAGGAACAAAAAATGCTTCGGCGATAGATTTAGCCAAGCTGCTTTTGGCAAAATTTGGAGATTTGCAAGGTTTGCTCGATGCTTCAGTGGAAGAAATGGCTAAGCTAAAAGGAATTGGCACAGCAAAAGCTGTGCAGATAAAAGCAGCTTTGGAATTAAGCAAGCGTCTTATGATTTTGCCTTCAGCAAAACGGGTTACAATTAGAACGCCAAAAGATGTTGCTGCGCTGGTTATGGGTGATATGCGCTATTTGGACAAAGAGTATTTTAGAGCTTTGTTGTTGAATACTAAAAACCAAGTGCTGTCGATAGAAACTATAAGCATTGGCACTTTAGATTCTTCTATGGTACATCCTAGAGAGCTTTTTAAAATAGCTGTAAAGAAAAGTGCTGCAGCATTGATATTAGTCCATAACCATCCAAGTGGAGATCCAACTCCAAGTAAGGATGATATAAATATCACAAAGAGGATTGTAAAAAGTGGGGAGATTTTAGGCATATCGGTTTTAGATCATGTGATAATTGGAGATAATAAATTCATTAGCTTGAAAACTGAAGGATTGATTTAAAAACTTTATGAATTAAGAAGGAGCATCAATATGAGAATAGGATTGATTGCTAAAGATTTAGGAATAGATTTAGGAACAGCTAATTCACTGGTATATGTTAAAGGCAAGGGAATATTTATAAAAGAGCCATCGGTTGTTGCAATTAGAAAGGAGACCAACCAAGTATTAGCTGTTGGTGAAGAAGCAAAGAGAATGATTGGACGTACTCCTGGGGATATTGTTGCAATTAGGCCAATGAAAGATGGAGTGATTGCTGATTTTGATGTTACACAGAGCATGATTAAATATTTTATGAGTAAGGCGCTTAAAAATGGGAGTTATTTGATAAAGCCGCGAGTAGTAATAAGCGTACCGTCAGGAGTGACGGCTGTGGAAGAACGTGCAGTGCGTGAAGCGGCACTGCAGGCAGGTGCTAGAGAAGCTTATTTAATTGAAGAACCAATGGCTGCTGCTGTAGGAGCAGGTTTGCCAGTACATGAGCCGGCAGGAAATATGATTGTGGACATTGGCGGTGGAACGACTGAAGTAGCTGTTATTTCTCTTGGAGGAATTGTAACCAGTCGTTCTATAAGGATTGCTGGAGATGAAATGGATGAGGCTATTATTCAACATGTAAAACGTACATATAATTTAATGATTGGAGAACGCACTGCTGAAGAAATTAAAATTAAAATAGGAAGTGCTTATCCCATTGAGAAAGTAGAAAAAGAAGAAATTCGGGGAAGAGACCTGGTTACTGGCTTACCAAAGACACTTACAATTACATCTGAAGAGGTTTATAAAGCATTATCTGAGCCTGTAAGCAGCATAGTAGAAGCAATTAGAGTAACGCTTGAGAGAACTCCTCCAGAACTGTCAGCAGACATTATGGACAGGGGAATTATAATGGCAGGTGGAGGCTCACTGTTAAGAGGATTAGATCGCTTGATCAGCGAATCAACAGGCATGCCTGTGCATGTGGCAGAAGAACCGTTGATTGCAGTTGCGCAAGGAACAGGAAAAGTACTTGAAAACATAAATATATTGAGAAAAATTTTAATTCAACCTAAAAAGCTATCGTGATAGAGGTGTGTCTTTAAATTGGTGTCTGACAATTATAAAAAAATACTCATTGTAGCTATAGTTATAACACTTGCGATATTTATGATACGAGCAACGCACTTAGAAAGAGAAATAACAGTTCCGGAAATAGCATTTAAATATATTTTTACACCTTTTCAAATGGCAGTTGTTGCTATTGAAAATGCAGGTAAAAGTGGAATTTCTTTTTTGATTTCTTTAAAGGACTTGGCAGAGGAAAACAAGAAGTTAAAGGAAGAAGTACGACAACTAAAGAGTGAACTTGCTAAAATGGAAGAATATAAGATACAAAACAGGCGGCTTAAAGAGCTTTTGCAATACAAGGAGTTTACAATTGATAATTATGATTTAATCAGTGCTGGTGTTATTGGGCGAAACCCAAGCAATTGGTTTAGTACCATTACAATCAATCGAGGAATGCAGGATGGTATAAAGCCCGACATGACTGTATTAGTGCCAGAAGGCTTGGTGGGTAGAGTGGTGATTGTCCACAGCAATACTGCAGAAGTTCTATTGATAACTGATCCACGCATGGGAGTAGGTGCTGTAGTTCAACAAACAAGGCTTCCTGGTGTTGTAAGAGGAGTCACAGGTAGTTGTGAAAGGCTTAAAATGTTGCATTTGCCCAAAGATACACAGATAAAGAGAAATCAAGTTGTTGTAACTTCTGGCCTAGGGGGTGTTTATCCAAAAGGAATTAGAATAGGAAGAATACTTAAAGCCTACAATGATCCCAGCGGATTGTTTCAGATTGCGGAAGTAGAACCTTTTGTTGATTTTAAAAGGTTAGAGTATGTATTTGTAGTAACTGAGGTATATAATCCTGAAATTAACTTACTGGAAGGTATGGAATGAAAAAATTAAGATTGTTTTTTTTGGCTTTTATTTTGTTAGCATTAATACTTCAAACTACAGTGGTAGATCTCTTTAGAGTTTACAGCATAAAGCCTGACTTGGTTTTACTGGTAGTTATTTTTTTAGGATTTATGTATGGCAAGAGGGATGGAATGCTTGCAGGCTTTTTGGGGGGCTTGTTTTCTGACTTAGCGGCGGGTAGTTACATAGGCTTAAATATAATGAGCTATTTGGCAGCAGGGTATCTTGCAGGAATGGGAAAAAACAATTTTTATAAAGATAATGTATTTGTTGCTTCTGTAATCTGTGTTATCGGCACGCTTTTATCGCAACTTGTGTATTACTTGCTGTTATTGTTTTTAATTGTTGATGTTCCAGTGCTTCACGGAATAAAGATCATTGTTGGGGTAGCTTTATATAATGGCTTTTTAACTCTTATCTTATATAGGTGGTTTTATATGTTTTTTATTTCAAAGGGATATTTAAAAGATGTGGATGTTTAAATTTTATTGAAATAGAAATTTTTTTAAGGAGTTTTTGCGATGAGAAGAGTTCACTGTGACACCATAATAAAAGCAGTAGCTAAGCTTTGCTGTGATGCTTGTATTGAACTTGGTGAAGATGTATTTAAGTCTATTAAAGACTCAATTTTAAAAGAAGAATCAAAAACAGGTCGTGAAATACTTGAGATTCTCCTTAAAAATGCTGACATCGCTAGAAATGAAAATATACCTATATGTCAGGATACGGGCTTTGCAGTAGTTTTTGTAGAACTCGGTCAAGATGTTCACATAATAGGTGGAGATTTTAATGAATCAATCAATGAAGGAGTGCGAATTGGATACAAGGAGTGTTACCTGCGCAAATCCATTGTAAAGGACCCTTTTGAGAGGATAAATACTGGAGATAACACGCCGTGTGTAATTCATGTGAATATAGTACCGGGAGAAAATATAAAAATTACGTTAGCTCCAAAGGGCGGTGGCAGTGAAAATATGAGCGCTGTAAAGATGTTAAAGCCCGCAGAAGGATGGCAGGGAGTTAAAAAATTTGTCATAGACACGGTGAAAAAAGCTGGGCCAAATCCATGTCCGCCATTGGTGGTAGGGGTAGGTATAGGAGGTACAATGGAGAAGGCTGCTATCATAGCTAAGGAGGCGTTGCTTAGAGATATTGGAAGCTGTAATCCCGATAAAAAGCTTGCAGTTTTAGAAAAAGAGCTTTTGAGCGATATCAATAAGCTTGGAATAGGTCCGCAAGGGTTGGGTGGAACAGTTACAGCGCTGGCAGTACATATAAAAACTTTTGCTACTCATATAGCAAGCTTGCC
>JAJOKN010000077.1:9798-11509 GCA_021129815.1 Desulfotomaculum sp.
TCAAGATAAGTGCACCTTTGACAGATGATATATTGTCAGAGTTGCGTATAGGCCAGCAAGTTCTGATAAATGGTAAAATATATACCGGACGAGATGCAGCTCATAAAAAGATGATTGAATTATTGCAATCAAATAAAACTTTGCCTGTGGATTTAACCGGTCAGATCATTTATTATGTGGGACCGTCACCTGCAAAGCCTGGACAAGTCATTGGCGCTGCAGGACCAACTACTTCTGGAAGAATGGATATATATGCTCCAAAGCTATTAGAGCATGGATTAAAAGGAATGATCGGTAAGGGCAAGCGTTCAAAAGAGGTAATTGAAGCTATTAAAAAATATAAAGCTGTGTATTTTGCTGCTGTTGGTGGTGCGGCAGCGCTTATCAGCAAATGCATTAAGTCAGCAAAAGTAATAGCTTATCCAGAATTAGGGCCGGAAGCCATTTATCAATTTGAGGTGGAAGACTTTCCGGTTGTTGTAGTCAACGATATTTTTGGTGGAGATTTGTATGAGGAAGGAATTAAAAAATACTGTAAACTTTGAATAAAAATAACTTTTTAGGAGGTATATTGTCAGTGAAAAGAAGGAACAAAATAACAATTGTTGGATCAGGGAATGTAGGTGCTACATGTGCTCATTTGGCAGCACTAAAAGAACTGGGCGATATTGTGTTGATCGATGTAATTGATGGCATTCCACAAGGTAAAGCGCTGGATTTGCAGCAGTCAGCTCCTCTTGAAGGATTTGACTGCAATATAATTGGAACTAACGATTATGAAGCTAGTACTGAATCTGATTTGGTTATTGTTACAGCAGGGATTGCAAGAAAGCCGGGCATGAGCAGAGATGACCTACTTAATACAAATGCTAAAATTGCAATAGAAGTTGCACAAAATATTGCAAAGTATTCACCAAATGCTTATGTAATTTGTGTGTCTAACCCTGTAGATGTCATTACTTACATTACATACAAAGTAACAGGATTTGAATCAAATCGTGTAATGGGTATGGGTGGAGTATTGGATTCAACGCGATATCGTACTTTTATAGCTTTAGAGTTGGGAATATCTTTTGAAGATGTAAGTGCTTTTGTGCTTGGCGGTCATGGAGATGATATGGTGCCGCTTGTGCGCTATACTTATGCAGGAGGAATTCCTATTGAAAAACTTTTATCAAAAGAGCGAATTGACGCTATAGTGGAACGCACGCGAAAAGGCGGCGCTGAGATCGTAAGTTATTTAAAAACAGGTAGTGCATACTATGCACCTGCTGCTTCGGTAATCCAAATGGCAGAAGCGATACTAAAAGACAAAAAGAGATTGCTACCTGTTTCTGCATATTTAAAAGGTGAATACGGTGAGAGCGATATTTTTGCTGGAGTACCGGTTATCATCGGTGGTAATGGCGTAGAAAAGATTGTTGAAATAGATTTAACTGAAGATGAAATAACAGCTTTAAACAACTCTTTTGAATCAGTTCGCAAAGTTTTATCTAAGGTTAACAACTTAATTTAGCTGAAGTTATTTTTATAATAGACTAATAATTTTTTATAATTAAAAAGTTAAAAAATCACCCAGTTATTGAGTTTTAATAACTGGGTGTATTTATTTTTAAGCAGCTGGACTGGATACAGAGAAGATACATTTAACATTCCTCTCTTTACAGTGTAAATGCTCCAATAAATCAGGGTCAACAAATAGGCTATATAT
>JAJOKN010000003.1:0-9441 GCA_021129815.1 Desulfotomaculum sp.
ATAAGTTTTTTAACATCTCCTTAATTTTTTTAGCAAAAGTGAGCTATACAAAAACTTTTTAATTTTCACATTTGTCAAAATTTATTCTAATTACTAAAATTTTGCTCCTTGCTTTTTAAGCCGCATTTACTCTCTTTAATTATCTTTTAATCTTTCTATCTTTTCATCTCTTAACCTTTTAATTTCTTTTTTTAATATTTTAACCTCAAAAGTTTACTAAAGCCTTTTTTGTTTTTATTCTTTTATGTTAAATTTTCTCGCTTGTATAACCTCTACATCCTGTAAATAAACTATGCCCGCATAATTCTGGAAGAAGTTTGCTTCTACTTCTACTGCTATTTTTTTTGCTAGTTCTTCGTGTGTTATTATTTCAATTCGCACGTTGGTGAGCATTCCGCTTATGTCGCTGTCCATCCCAAAGCGCACGCCTTTTTCTCCTTTGCCGCTTACGCGGTCTATGGTATAGCTGTCTGCACCAAGCTCTGTTGCAAGCTCAAGCACATTGTCCAATATGGCAGCCTCTGTTATTACAGTGAGTTTTTTGATTTTGTAAAATTTCATTGTACTTTTTTATCCTCCTAAATTCAAAATTTATTTAATTCATTAAAAATTCATACCTAAATTTTTAAAACAAAATATTGCTCACAATCACACTAATTGATGTCAGAACAATAGCAATTATGATGCCTACAAACCAACGCGTTTGAGTTTTGAACTCTTTTCTTATTTCTACTATCTCTTCATAATTTTTATCTATTTTTTTCTCAAGCTTTTGTTCTACTGAATCTATCTTCTCTTCAAGCTTTTGATTCATAGACTTTAGTTCATCATAATTTCTATCTATCTTTTGTTCAAGCTTTTGATTTACTGACTTCAGTTCGTCATAGTTCTTATCTGCTTTTTTATCAAGCTTTTGTTCTACTGTATCTATTTTCTGCTCAAGGTTTTGTTCTAGTAAATATATCTTCTGTTCTACCTTTTCAACTTTTTGATTTAAACTTTGCTCAACTTCATTTAGCCTCCGATTTGTTTCTCGCACATCCTTTTTAATTTCCTGAAGCTCCATTTGTACCCAACTGCCAAAATAAAACATTTCTGGGTACTTATATGCACGCATCTTTTCTTCTTTTTCCCTATTATTTTCAACCTGTTTTTCTTTTTCCAACATAATCAACCACCACACCCAGAAATGCAATAAAAAGCAAACGCCATACAGCATTTAAAAAATACTCAACAACTAGCAATTTTTGAAAATTATTATATACCCATAGTTAGTATACTTTACTACAGCCTATACTGTCAATTTTTTATAAATCAAATATTACTTCGCCCAGCGCAAAAAACACTGGCAGGTAAAGCGCTATAACTACTATGGTGCCAATTCCAGTAGATGTGCCTATATAAGCAGAAGGGTTAGCGCTCGGTATGCCTGCACGTATTGTAGGTGGGCCTGATATATCAGAATTCGATGCCGCGATAACTGCCATCATTATAACACCACCAGGGCTCAATTCCACTAGCCAATGCGCTATATATCCCAATCCAAAACCTATGAGTCCGTGCACTAAAGGTGCAGAAAAAGCATAAGCTACATACCACCCAGCTACTTTTTTAAGCTCTGCTAGCCTTTTATAAGCTTCTATTCCTAGTGTAAGCATCAATATCGACAAAAAACCGCTGAACAGTGGATCAAAAAAATTTTCATACACGCTTTCAGGTTTTGTAAAAATACCAAGTGCAACACCGATAAGCAGTGTGGTAAGCGCTCCGCCCTTTAAACAGTCTTTTATAATATCTGCAATACTCACATCTGCCTTTTTGCTATACTTTTGCTTTGCTAAATATATATTGGCTAAAATTATTGCAGTTATCAGCGCTGGAATATCCATAAATGGATAGAGCGCTGGAACCCAACCTTCAAAGAAAATATCTTTTTCTTCCATTGTGAGCATTGCAACTGCCAGAGTAGATCCGCTCACCGCTCCAAATAAGCCACAGGTAGCAAAAGCATCGTCTTTTTTGATACCTGGAAGCTTCGCTAACGTTACAGCACCTAAAAGCACAATCCCTATGCCTATTAAAACACAAAAAAGCGCTGGTAAAAATATCTCGAATATGTTGGCCTCTCTAATTGCAATGCCGCCTTTTAAGCCGATTTTCATAAGCAGCATAAACACTGCAAACTGATATATGGCTTCGGGAATGCGAAACTTGCTGTTGAATGCTGAAATCAGCATTCCTGCAATCAAAAACGCAAGCACTGGCTTTTGCAGCTGTTCTATAAATCTATTTAAAAATTCCAACAATATTTCCATAAGCTCCAATCCCCTTTCTGGCTTTTAATTTCTAATTTCCGACTTCAGACCTCTGACGATCGACCTCTGTTATAAGCATCCTTGCTTAAAATACCGATTTTGTTCGCTCCATCCGGCTAGATGTATCTTGCGAAAATTTATATGGCTTCGTTTGTTAAAACTTATTTTGTTCTTCTGATTTCTGTTACCTCACCCCCTAATTTTAACTTTCCATCTTTTACCTCCAACAAAATAAAAAATCCAACACCACGCCTCTAAAATATGAGACAGGTGTTGGACTATCTTTAACAGGCTGTCAACGCGGCCCCTTAAAGCATCTTCCAACTTTAAAGCTCTATTTAATTTTTTGCTGCACAATCAATCGAAGTTAAACTCCCTATCCATTACAAATATGATCACTCTCTCGCCTGTCTTAGTGCTGATATCGGTATGAAGGCTTACTACTTTTGCAGAAGTCAAACGTTCAATAACTTCTTCTAGTTCGGAACGCCCTTGCTCAATCAACTGCTGACGCAGTTTCTTGATCAAAGCCATTCCTTCTTTATCTGCTGCCAAGTGCTTCTCAGCTGCTGACAGCACTCCTTTGAGAGTAACGATTACCATGTTGCGGAGTATGTCTGTTTTAGCTGCTGTAGGACCCCGCCCCATGTAATCCTTCTCCCACTGGATCATAGCTTTAGTTATTTCATCTTCCATTTTGCCTTTTAAACAATTTGTCTTTGAACACGGCAAGTGCTTCACGCCCCCTAAAGTCAAGCCTTAAAATAGGCTTTGTAAACAAAAAATGCTTTTTACTTTATAAAGCATTAGCTCAAAAAAATTATATTGAAAATTATATAATTGTATAATTAAACCGTCAACTGATTTAACTGCCAAAAGTTGAAAAACACCATTCAATAACAATAAAAAAATAAAGACAAGGCACTACAACCCTGTCTTTTTCATTTCAAAAATGTTCGTTATTACTTCTGCAAAGTCCCGCTGCTTGTTACCTGATCGCTGTAAGCATCTTCTCCGTGCAGTGCTAAATCCACACCTATATCTTCATCATTTTCGCTCACTCTTATCGGCACTACTATATTAACAATCTTCAATATTATAAAGGTAGCTATTGCTACAAAAACTATGGTACTCACAACTGCAATTGCCTGAACGCCGAGCTGTGCAGCATTGCCTTCTAAAAGACCTGCTGTTCCACCGATAGCTTCAGCTGCAAATACTCCCGTTATAAGAGCTCCCCATGTTCCTCCTACTCCATGAATTCCAAATACATCTAAAGAATCGTCGTACCCCAGTTTCTGCTTTATTATTGCAACAGCTATAAAGCATATAATACCACTGCCAAAACCTATCACAATTGCAGCAAGCGGTCCTACAAAGCCAGCAGCAGGTGTAATGGAAACAAGACCTGCTATCGCACCTGATGCTGCGCCGAGCAGCGTAGGTTTGCCGTGGCGTATCCATTCAGCAACTACCCATCCAAGCACTCCGAGCGCAGTTGCTATTTGTGTAACCATGAAAGCATTTGCTGCAACTCCATCCGCTGCTAAAGCGCTACCTGCGTTAAACCCAAACCATCCAAACCAGAGCAAACCTGCACCTAAAAGAGTCATAGGTAAGTTATGTGGCGGCATAGGGCGCTGTCCGTAACCCTTCCTTGCTCCTAAAACCAAGCAACCAACAAGCGCTGCTATACCAGAGCTTATATGAACTACCTTACCACCTGCAAAATCCAGCACTCCTAATTCGCCTAACCAACCGCCACCCCATACCCAGTGGCAGAGCGGTGCATATACAATCGTTGCCCACAGTATTCCAAAAATCAAAAATGCGCTGAATCTCATTCTGCTTACGTATGCCCCAGAAATAAGTGCTACTGTAAGGCATGCAAACATCATCTGAAATATTGCGAATGTGCAGTGTGCCAAACCATCAGATGGCTCCATACCTACACCGCTAAAACCTAAATACTCAAGCGAACCTACAAATCCATTTATAGTTGTACCAAATGCCAAACTATAACCCCATAATACCCATACCAAAGAAACTACACACAACGTAACAAAACTCATCATCATAGTATTTAAAACGCTATTTTTAGGCACCATTCCACCATAAAATAGTGCCAACCCAATAACCATAAGCATTACCATTGCTGATGCTATCATTATAAAAGCATTATCTGCATGGCTTATTGCATCTTCAGCAGCAAAAGCAATTCCCGGTACTGACACTAGAAGAAGTGTCAGCAGGGCAATCGCTCGTAAGCGTATACGAGCTATAAGTCCTGTACTTACCATAGCTAACACACCCCTTTATTATAAAATTTAACCTTTATAATAATTAATCAGTTGATTTACTAAAGCATAGAAATTAATTAGTTCAAAATTAAACCTTTTAAATTATACTTATTATTAAGTTAATAGATTAAAATCATTAATATTGACTTATGCAGTTTTTTGTTTTAAGTTTTAAACGCTTAAAATTCTTATATTATATAGCTTCTTCACCGCTTTCACCTGTTCTGATCCTTACAGCGGTATCCAATGTGTATATAAATATCTTCCCATCTCCTATCTCGCCAGTACGCGCAGCAGATGATATTGTCTCCACTACTTTGTCAACCATATCATCTTTTACTACAACTTCTAATTTAACTTTAGCCAGCAACTTTACATACTCAGTACCTCTGTAAATTTCTTTTTGCCCATACTGCATGCCGCAACCAAGAACATCGGTAACAGTCATGCCTTTAACTCCAAGCTTATAAAGTGCTTGTTTTACTTCTTCAAACTTTATTGGCCTGATAATAGCTTCTACTTTTTTCATAGCTCTACTCACCTCCTTTCACAAAAATCTCAATCATAGTTACAATAAAAGTTTAACAAGGTATAAATTTGAAAAACAAAAACGTCCTTTTACTCCCACATCACTGGAAATAAAAGGACGTCATAGGCCTTTAACTTTTGATACGACGACGTATCTTAAGTTCCTTATTAAATTTTATTACTACTCCTCAGTAATTATGTCTAGATTTTAACCTTTATTTTTAAAATTGTCAATATTAACAGTAAGATAAATACATGTATTCACAAAAAATTTTTAAATGTTTTTTGACAAACCTGCAATTTTATTGATTTTATTAACATATATGTCTGCAATTTCCTGTGCCACTTCCATGCTGCTGCCCTCA
Organism: Desulfotomaculum sp.; assembly: GCA_021129815.1. Lineage (GTDB taxonomy): Bacteria > Bacillota > Desulfotomaculia > Desulfotomaculales > Desulfohalotomaculaceae > JAJOKN01. Next base: position 5,509 of record JAJOKN010000003.1, read on the forward strand.
CTATAAATTCTATAAACAGGCTCTTTTACATCTGGCAGCACAAGAGCAGCACAAGAGCCCAGCCCTCTGTGTGATAAAATTTTATGCCATCAGTTAATTCCGTATTCTCAGATTTCTCTTCTATCAAATTCCTTATAACCACGCTCTTTTTTCTCCACGGCACAGCAACTTCCTTTTTATTTATGTATAAAAAATTCCGGGGTCTCAGCAACTAAGTCGGACAACTTAATATTTTCACGAGCACAAAATTCCAGTATTTTAAGCAAAGTGTACATAGCATCAAAATTAAATAAAAATGGATAACTCCTCTTGCTTTTTATTTCACTGCATGAAATTATTTGCTCTAAAAAATCTTGAACAGCCGTCTTTGTCCGGACTACTTCAATTTCTCCGGTTATTTTTTCCAATTCAAATTCTTTAATGCTCTAGCAGCATAAGCAACCAGCCAGTCGTGCGCATGGACTATATCAAAAAAGATCGCCCCTTTTTTAACTACAATTGATAAGCTCTTCTCAAGTAACGCAACATTTAATTGCAAAACCCAATCAATAAAGCTGGTATGTGATAACTGATAAGGAACAACACGATGTACATTAACGCCATGTATCCTTTCATAAAGAGAAATCTCACTAGAACCAACTGTGACTACATGTACTTCACATTTTTGAGCTATAAAACGCGTTAAGTCATCAACATGTTGTGCTAATCCTCCAACATTATTTGGAGGATATTCCCACGAAAGCATAAGTATTCTCATAGCCAGTTCTCCCAACTCAAAAATTGCATAAAAAAAGTGTGGTAATATAATCTAACCACACATTAATATGCGCTAAAATATGCTTATTATACTTTGTTTATTAAAGAAAACTCTGTTAAGGTAATTGTAACAAACTTATGTTTTGCCCAATAATTCAAACATTTTCTTTTTGTATGCTTCTACCCCTGGCTGATCAAACGGATTTACTCCCAGCAAATAAGCGCTTACCGCACATGCTTTTTCAAAAAAGTAAACGAGTTGACCAAAATAATATTCATCTAGCTTTGGAACATTTATAACCAAATTAGGTACGCCGCTTTCGCTATGCGCCGACAGCGTTCCTTCAAAAGCTTTTTCATTTACAAAGCTTATATGCTTTCCTGCAAGGTAATTTAATCCATCAATGTCTATTTCTTCTGGCTCGATTGCTATGTCTTTTCCTGTATCTTTTACAAAAATGACTGTTTCAAATAAATTTGGCTTACCCTCCTGTATGTACTGCCCTAATGAATGAAGATCTGTTGAGAAAACAGCAGATGCAGGGTAAATACCTTTTTTATCTTTTCCTTCGCTTTCGCCAAATAGCTGCTTCCACCATTCCAAAAACATCTGCAGCGATGGCTCATAGCTAACCAATATTTCTATTGCATAACCTTTTTTATACAACAAGTTCCTTATTGCTGCATACTGATATGCAGAATTCTTTTCTAATTCAGAAACAGAATATAAGTCAGCAGCATCCTTAGCTCCTCTCATTATATCATCAATATCTGCACCGCTTACTGCAATAGGAAGCAGCCCTACCGCTGTTAAAACTGAATACCTGCCTCCCACTCCTCTAGGAATCACAAAAGTTTCATAACCCTCGCTATCAGCCAGCTGTTTTAACGCTCCTTTTTCTTTATCTGTTGTAACGTAAATTCTAGATTTTGCTTTGTTTTTGCCATATTTATTTTCTATGTGTTTTTTTAAAATTCTAAAAGCAATAGCTGGCTCAGTTGTAGTGCCAGACTTTGAGATGACGTTTATGCACACATCTTTTCCTTCCAATACTTCCAACAGCTCAACCATGTATTTTGCACTCATGTTATGCCCTGCAAAGAAAATCTGTGGAAGTTTTCGCTTGGAATCATGCAAAATGTTATAAAAATAGTGACTCAGCATTTCAATACAAGCCCGTGCGCCAGCGTATGAGCCGCCAACGCCAATTACTATGAACACGTCGCAATCACTTTGTATTTTGGATGCTGCAGTTTTAATGCGTTGGAATTCTTCTTTATCGTATTCATAAGGCAAACCAACCCAATCAGTATATTCGCTGCCCGGCCCAGTTTTGCTGTGCAGCATATCATGGGCTGTTTTTACATATTGTTTCATATAGAGCATCTCGTGATTTTTTATCACATTCATCGCTTTTGAATAGTCAAAAGTGAGCACACAAATCACTCCAAGCTTTTAATTACCATTAGAAAATCAGCTAAAAATATGTTAAAATGTTTTTTGCAATTTTGTTTCAAAAATACTCTTTAGCAATTCCTAAAGGAGCTATAAAATATGAGTGAAAATAGTGCAAAAAAAGAAGTCGAAGTAAATACGCCGTATGAAGTAGGAGATCTAGTGGTATATTTGGTAAGCAAAAAACCAGGCAATGAGTTAGCATATGTCATAGATTACGATTGCAGATATGAGCTTATAACTACTCCTACAACATGCAGCTGTTGTACTTTTATGTTTCGCTCTCGCTTAGATTCAAATTTTAAGTGCCGCCACATAAAAGCTCTTCGCACTGTGCTTGAGATGGATATGTAGTCGTTTCTTGCCTGTGAACCAAGCAAAGCAAATGCTTCTATTCCATAATTTTTCTCTTAAAACTGGTTTTAGCTCTCTTAACTTGTTTAATATTTCTGTATTCACTATCATCACACTTTTTAAAATGACACAAAAGCCACATTACAAGTTTACCACAGTTCGAATAAATAACATAGTACGAATTTTTTAAATAAATATTTAATTTTTTCACAACAACTTCACATTACCTTAACAACCTGTCATCTTCTTTTTAGCAGCTCTTTCGCGTTCGTGTTTTTTAAGCAATTTCTTGCGTATTCTAAAGTTTAAAGGAGTAACTTCCAACAGCTCATCATCTGCTAAAAAATCCAACGCTTCCTCTAAGCTCATTTTACGTGGTTCCTCTAACTTCAAAGCAGCATCAGCACCGCTTGCGCGAATATTTGTAAGATGCTTTTGTTTGCATACATTTATTTCTAAATCCTGTGGTCTTGAATGTTCTCCTATCACCATTCCCTCATATACTTCCACTCCCGGCGAAATAAACAGCATTCCGCGGCTCTGAGCAGCATGCAATGCATACTGAGTAGCAGTACCAGTTTCAAACGCAATCAAAGAACCCTTATTTCTGCCTTTAATTTCTCCTTTATAAGGTTCATATCCGTAATACACGTGATTCATAACTGCCTCTCCATGTGTTTTGGTAAACAATTGTGTGCGAAAGCCTATGAGCCCTCTAGCAGGCACTTTGAATTCCAATCTAAACTGCCCATTGCCCATATCAGTCATATTTTGCATTTCAGCTTTTCTGCTGCCCATCATTTCTATAATTACTCCAGTTTTATCTTCAGGCACGTCTATCGTAAGCCACTCTATAGGTTCAAGCATAACTCCATCTTTTTGCCTATACACTACTTCTGGCTTTGAAACTGCAAGCTCATAGCCCTCGCGCCGCATCGTTTCAATCAATATCGACAAATGAAGCTCTCCTCTTCCGCGCACTTCAAATACATCTGGATTTTGTGTGTCCTTTACTCTTAAACTTACATCTTTTTCCATTTCTTTATATAATCTTGCGCGCAATTCTCTAGACGTAACAAACTTGCCTTCACGTCCTGCAAAAGGGCTGTCATTTACCATAAAATGCATCTTCAACGTAGGTTCTTCTACTGAAATAGGCGGTAGCTGCTCTGGCTTTTCTTTATCAGCTATAGTATCACCAATTGATATATCTTCTAAACCAGAAAAAGAAACAATTTCACCACAATACGCTTCTTCAACTTCTACTCGCTTGTTTAAGTCCCATATGTAGAGCTTTCCGATTCGCTCAAAAGAAACAGTTCCATCGCTTTTAATCCATGCGACTTCCTGTCCTTTTTTTATTTTCC
>JAJOKN010000003.1:9451-11107 GCA_021129815.1 Desulfotomaculum sp.
CCTTTCTCAACACAAACTTGGTTTGAGGCATCTGTCCTTCAAACGCATCTACCAGTAGCAGCACTCCATCTACCATGCTGAGAGCTCGCTCCACTTCACCGCCAAAATCAGAATGCCCTGGCGTGTCCACTATGTTTATCTTTACATCTTTATACCTTACTGAAGTATTCTTAGACAGTATGGTTATGCCGCGCTCACGTTCCAGCTCATTTGAATCCATAACTCTTTCCATCACTTTTTGATGTTCTTTAAACACACCGCTTTGTTTGAGCATAGTATCAACTAATGTGGTTTTTCCGTGATCTACATGTGCGATAATTGCAATGTTGCGGATATTTTGTGTCAAGCAAAAACACGCTCCTTAGGCCTCAATTTCTTTTAAAAAATAAAACTATAGCACTTGAGATAAAAACTGCTTGGTTCTTTCATGCTTTGGATTGTCAAAAAATTCATTCGGTGGCGCCATTTCTACTATTTCCCCATTATCAAACAGCACCACTCTATCAGCTACTTCACGAGCAAAGTTAATTTCATGTGTAACAATCAACATGGTCATACCTGACTTGGCAAGCGATTTCATAACATCAAGAACTTCTTTTATCATTTCAGGGTCAAGTGCAGAAGTAGGCTCATCAAACAGCATTATTTTAGGCTGCATTGCAAGTGCTCGCGCAATAGCTGCACGCTGCTGCTGCCCACCAGATAGCTGTCCTGGATACTTGTGAGCCTGATCTGCAATTCCAACTCTCTCTAACAACTCCATCGCGATTTTTTCAGCTTTAGCTTTAGGCCATTTTCGTACCCATACAGGAGCTAGCGTTATGTTTTTGAGTATTGTCATATGAGGAAACAAGTTAAACGATTGAAACACCATACCTGTTTCTTTCCTTATAACTTTTATTCCTGCCACATCATCTGACAAACTTATGCCATCAACAATAATTTCCCCTTTTTGTATCTCTTCTAAACCATTTATTGTACGTATAAAAGTAGATTTTCCTGAACCAGAAGGTCCTAATATAACAACCACTTCTCCGCGCTTTACTGTTAAAGATACGCCTTTTAACACATGTAATTTCCCATACCATTTATGTATGTCTTTGCAAATAACAATATCATCACTTACAGACTTTTTCATTTCCTTAACAGAATTGTTTATCATATCATCATCCCTCCAGCTTACTTCATAAAAAGACTTTGCAAAAACGTTCAAATTTTCAAGATAAGAATTTTGATAATTCAGTTAAACTAAATCCACTCAAAGCTTTGCACCACTAATATCCCTGCTCTTTGTGCTCGCTCGAGCACTCCTGGCTTTGCAAAATGCGTTACTATAATCGGCACTACCTCTCCTCCCATTTCTTCCTTGACTGCTTCTACTTTTCGCCACACCTGCTTTAACTTAGAAGCATCATCCAACTTCAACACAGCTTCTCCTACTAAAAGCACCTCTTTGCCATCTCGCCGTGCTTTAGCAAATATATTTATTTCTTCTTCGTCCACAAACGTGCGAATAATTTTTTGAGTTACCTCTATGTCATGCTTCTCCTTTAAAAAAACTGGCAAATGCCTGTATGATTCATTTTCAAGCGCATACGCTACGCTCCTAGATAGTCCTCCTACCTCACGCCTTGTTCTATCAAGTCCTATTGCAAG
>JAJOKN010000052.1 GCA_021129815.1 Desulfotomaculum sp.
CTCGGCAAGCACTTTGTGCATACCCACACGCTGTCACCTTGCTTGCGGCAGGGTAAAAGCGGCACTTGCATTTCATCGCGACCACAATTAAAGCATTTTTGTATTTCAATATGTGCATCTGTTTTTTGCAGCTTAAATTCTTCCACTGCTTTCTCTGAAAACGCTTCTGCCTCTCTAGTTTCCAAGGTTAAAGCGCCTGTTGGACATACTCCCAAGCAAAATCCTGCCCCGTCGCACAGTTCCTCTTTTACCACCTTGGCTTTTCCGTTTACTATTTGTATAGCGCCTTCAGCACAAGGTGACACGCATTTTCCACATCCATTACACTTTTCTTCATCAATTTTTACTATTTGTCTAAATACTTTAGCCATATCAAATAACCTCCTAATTTATTTTCAAATTTGTTTTTTGTCCATTTTAACATTATAATTTAACTAAAAATATGATTTAAATCATTAACTCCCTATTTTCATCTACAGAAGGTGATGAATTTTGAAAAAACAAGAGGTATGGAAATGCGCTTACTGTCCTGTGCGAAAACTTACTATAATAAGTGACTTAGAAGGATTGGACTTGCTTGACTTTCAATACAACGTAATAAAGCATGAAATGAAATCTGGACAGCTCATTTACACAGAAGGTGATAATTGTACTGAATTATATATAGTAATGCGCGGAAGAGTAAAAATATATTACGAGAACTCTGAAGGAAAAGAACAGATTGTTGACATATTAGATCCCGGATCAGTATTTGGAAATATATCTCTTTCTCCAGATAAAAAATGTGATGTAAGCGCAGTATGTTATGAAAGCGGAATGTATTGCAGTATCCCGCTTGAGTATTACCAAAAACTGGTAAAAGAAAAACCTCAAATTGCGCTAAAGCTTCTATCAGTTTTAGAATCCAAGCTTTCCAAGTCGAGAAAGATGATACGAGATCTTTCATTAAAAAAAGCGCGCCAGCGCTTAGCATCTATCATAATACAAATAGCAGAAGACCAGAGCACTGCAATCACTTCTAACAAAGCTGACAAAAAAGAAGTAATAATAAATTTTCCCTTGACTATACAGACATTAGCTTACATGAGTGGCCTCACCCAAGAAACCGCTTCACGAATTATGAGCGAATTTAAAAAAAATAAAATAGTATCGTTAAAATCTCGCAAGTTGAAAATTTTAAATTACAATGATCTTTTAGATATCTCCAGAGTTTGACTTCAATTAAAAAATACACTTTTAACTCACTACTATATAAGCCTCCTAACTTTTTAACCTTATTAACTTTAATTTATTAACCTTTTAGTCTTTTAGCCTGTTAGCTTTCTATCCTCTTAATCTCTTTGCCTCTTTATCTTTTAACCTTTTTGCCTTTCCCTTTTTCCCTTTTTAACCTCTTAATCTTTTACATTTTTTTTGTTTTTTTATGATATAAATCATATTTTTACACATCCAAATAGCTATATAATTTAACCACAAGATAAAAATAAGATAAACATAAGAGTTTTAAAAAATAACAAAAGTTTAGGAGGGAAAAACAATGTTTTGTAATCAATGCGAACAAACAGCAAAAGGCATTGCATGTGAGGTATCAGGTGTTTGCGGTAAAACTCCAGATGTTGCAGCTCTGCAAGATTTGTTGATTTATGCGGTTAGAGGTCTGTCACATTACGCTTATGAAGGTTTCAAAGTAGGGGTGGTTGACAATAAAGTAAACAGATTTACCTGTGAAGCTGTCTTCTCTACGCTGACAAATGTAGATTTTGATCCCGCTAGATTTGAGAAACTCATAAAAAAATGCGTAAATTTAACTGAAGAACTAAAGTCCAAAGTAGCAAGCGCAGGAGGCAATGTAGAGTTCGATGATCCTGCATCTAAGTTTCAACCTGCTAGTGATTTAAATGGCTTGATTGAACAAGGGAAAAAAGTAGGACTATTTGTAGATCACGACGCTGATCCAGATATACAATCATTACAGCAAATAACCATATACGGTGTAAAAGGCATATGCGCTTATGCAGATCACGCTGCCATTTTAGGTAAAGAAAATGACGAAATTTATAAATTCATATATGAAGCTTTTTCTTCCATTACTAACAAGAATTTAACTTTAAACGACTGGATAGGACTTGCACTAAAATGTGGTGAAATAAATCTGCTAACCATGGAACTTTTAGATGCTGCTAATACCGGAGCTTATGGCCATCCAGTGCCAGTTAAAGTGCCACTCGGTCACAAAAAAGGAAAATGCATTTTGGTTTCAGGACACGACTTAAAGAATATGGAAGAAATTTTAAAGCAGAGCGAAGGAAAAGGAATATATGTTTATACTCACGGTGAAATGCTGCCGGCACATGGCTACCCTGAACTAAAAAAATATAAACATTTTTATGGACATTTTGGAACTGCATGGCAAAATCAAAGAAAAGAGTTACCGAACTTTCCAGGGGCTATTATATTTAACACCAACTGTATTCAAAAGCCTGTGGAAACATACAAAGATAATTTATTCACCACTGAACTTGTAGGCTGGCCCGGTGTTACTCACATAGGAAACAATGACTTCACACCTGTAATTGAAAAAGCGCTTTCTATGCCGGGATTTGAATCAGATGAAGATAAGGGTTATGTTATGACGGGATTTGCATACAATGCTGTTTTGAGCATAGCTGACAAGGTAATTGATGCTGTAAAGTCTGGTAAAATAAAACACTTCTTCTTAGTCGGAGGATGTGACGGAGCAAAGCCTGGCCGCAACTACTATACAGAATTTGTAGAAAAAGCACCTAAGGATACTGTAATACTAACTTTAGCATGTGGTAAATTCCGCTTCTTTGACAAAGAATTAGGAGATATAGACGGAGTTCCAAGATTGCTCGACATAGGACAGTGCAACGATGCTTATTCTGCAATCCAAATAGCAGTAGCACTAGCCAAAGCATTTGAATGTGAAGTAAACGATTTACCGCTTTCAATGATACTGTCGTGGTATGAGCAAAAAGCTGTAGCTATATTGCTTACACTTTTGCACTTAGGTATAAAAAATATCAGACTTGGTCCAAGCTTGCCCGCATTTATAACACCTAATGTGTTAAATGTATTGGTAGATAACTTCAACATCATGCCAATTAGCACACCAGAAGAAGATTTAAACACAATACTAAATCCTAGCGCTTAAAACAAAATATAAATTCCGAAATCAAAAGCCAAGCTGCTCATCATATCATAAGCAGCTTGGCTTTTGATAGTTGAAAGCTTGTTCAAATTCTTTCCAAAAGATAATAGCAAATATTAATCATTCTTCGTTATCTGCGATATTAAAAAATATTAAAAGTTAGATATTATGAGCACTCATAACTTATATAGAGATTCTTCTCGGTATTTAAAAAATTTGTTATAAAACAGGCTTTATCTAAAAAATATTGCATTTGATATTGCAATCTTCACTCATTTTAAAACCTATAAATTCACTTATCTTACTGTAAAAATTTTGGGGAAACTTTAATAATTTTCAAAAAAACAATTACATGTTTTACCAATAGCCGTTTTAAATGCTTTCACTGCTTCTGCCACTTTCCCTACTGCTGTTTCAGGGTTTTGCTCTATTATCTTAACTATGGCACTGCCTACAATCACTGCATCGCAGTGCTTTGCTATGTGAAATGCTTGTTCAGGTTTTGATACTCCAAACCCTACAGCTACAGGCAATTTCGAAGCTGATCGTATTCGCGCTGTGAGCTCACTCAGTTCTTCATCTATTTTTTCTCTTTCCCCTGTCACACCTGTGACAGATACGCAATATATGAAGCCTCCTGCTCTAGCAGCAATCTTTCGCAATCTCGCATCAGTAGTAGTGGGAGCCACAAGCGGTATTAAATGAATATCCTTAAGTTTTAATTCATCAAACAATGGCTTTGATTCTTCAATTGGCAAGTCAGGTACTATAATTCCATCTACCCCTGCATCTTTTGCATCTTGTGCGAATTTTTCAAGCCCGTATTGCAAAATGGGATTATAATAAGACATCAAAACAATTGGTACCGAAGTTCCGTTTTCTCTAATTTGTTTTACAGTATTGATTATTTTCCTTAAAGTGACTCCCTTTTCCAATGCTCGCTGAGTAGCTGCCTGTATAACTGGTCCATCAGCTACCGGCTCAGAATATGGCACTCCGAGTTCAATGATATCTGCACCAGCATTTGCCATAGCGTTCACTAATTCCACAGTAGCATTTAGATCTGGGTCGCCTGCAGTGATAAAAGGTATAAAGCCTTTCTTGCCTTCACTTTTAAGCTTGTTAAAGCGTTCATCTATTCTATTTGTCATTAGAGTTTCACTCCTTCTATTTCAGCAACAGTGTTGACATCTTTATCTCCACGTCCTGAAAGGTTGACTAATATTATCTTGTCCTTCGATAAAGTAGGTGCAAGCTTTATAACTTCAGCTAATGCGTGTGAGCTTTCCAGCGCTGGTATGATACCATCTGTTCGACACAGCAAATGAAACGCATCAAGCGCTTCCTTATCAGTAATGCATTTATAAGTTACTCTCCCAACATCCTTTAAGTAGCTGTGTTCTGGTCCCACACCAGGATAATCAAGCCCTGCAGATATTGAATGCACTGGCAATACTTGTCCGTTCTCGTCCTGCAATACGTAACTGTAACTACCATGAAGCACGCCGGGTTTACCTTTGTTCAGTGTAGCTGCATGTTCATTTGTATCTATGCCGCGTCCTGCTGCTTCAACTCCTATTATCTTTACATCCTCATGTTGTAAAAATTCGCTGAATATCCCCATCGCGTTGCTGCCGCCGCCCACGCAAGCTACTACGTAATCAGGAAGCCGCCCTTCATCTTCCAGTATCTGCTCTTTAGCTTCTCTTCCTATTACAGATTGAAAATCCCGCACCATTTGGGGATAAGGATGCGGTCCTACCACCGAACCTATGCAATAATATGTAGTTTTAATGTTTGTAACCCAGTCGCGTATCGCTTCATTCATAGCATCTTTCAATGTGCGGCTGCCTGTTTTAACGCTTACAACTTTTGCACCCAAAAGCTTCATTCTAAATACATTTAGCGCTTGCCTTCTGATGTCTTCCTCTCCCATATAGACTACGCATTCCATGCCAAAGAGCGCTGTAGCAGTTGCAGTAGCTACTCCATGCTGTCCAGCTCCTGTCTCTGCAATTACACGCTTTTTGCCCATTTTTTTAGCGAGCAGTATTTGACCTATTGTGTTGTTTATCTTATGAGCCCCAGTATGGTTCAAATCTTCTCTTTTTAAATAAATCTTTGCACCGCCTAAATGCTTTGTAAGCCCCTGTGCAAAGTAAAGCGGAGAAGGACGTCCCACATATTTCTTAAGGTAGTAATTCAATTCCTCTTTGAATTGTTCATTATCTTTAAGCTTATAGTAACTTTCTATGAGCTCTTCAAGTGCCGGAAGCACTGTTTCAGGCACGAATTGACCCCCATAATCCCCAAAATATCCTCGTTCATTTGGTACAACTGTCATAAAACAACTCCCCTTTTAGCATTTTTTATAAACAACTCAATCTTTTTTAAATCCTTAACTCCGTTTGTTTCTACGCCACTCGACACATCTACCGCATAAGGTTTTACGATAGAAACAGCATTTGCTACATTTTCTGGAGTAAGCCCGCCTGCAAGTATCAAATGCTTGTCAATAAAAAAATCTCTTTTTATCAAATTCCAATCAAAAGTCTTTCCTGTACCACCTGCCATTCCTTCTACATATGTATCGAGTAGAATGCCTTGCACAGGATAATCACCTATAACATATAAGTCATCTACATCTTTTACTCTAAATGCCTTTACCACCACAGGCCAGTTCAATTCTTCTATGTAAGCAGGAGATTCATCGCCATGCAGCTGTATAACATCTAATTTCACGTATTCTGCTATGCTGCGTACCTCTTCTGGCAGCATATTCATAAAAACTCCTACTTTGCTCACAAACGGCGGCAGTTTCTTTACAATCTGATATGCCTCTTCAGGTGATATCTTACGTTTACTTGCACAAAACACAAACCCAAGCGCATCAGCACCCATCTCCACAGCTCTACAAGCAGTAAAAATGTCCTTTATTCCACAGATCTTCACCTTAACCAAGTCGCAACTCTCACCCCAAGTTAATTAGTATCTAAAAGCTCATTTAATTTTGCTTTAGGATCATCAGCAGTTACAAGCGCTTCTCCTATTAAAACTGCATTTACCCCATGCTTTTTAAGATTCTCTATGTCAGCACGGCTTTTAATGCCACTTTCGCTCACTAAAACCACATCTTCATTTGCACTTTTTACAAACTCACAAAGCTTAAATGTAGTGTTTATATCGGTTACAAAGGTATTTAAATCCCTATTGTTTATGCCTATGAGCTTTGCGCCCATATTCATCGCTCTTTTTAGTTCTTTCTCATCATGTACTTCCAGCAACACATCTATTTCAAAATCCTGTGCTAAATCGCATAACTCTTTTAAAACCTCATCGTCTAATATTGCAGCGATGAGCAGCACTGCATCTGCACCTAATATACATGCTTCATAAATCTGATATGGGTGTATTATGAAGTCTTTGCGCAGAACAGGCAGTTTCGTTGTTTTTCGCACCTCAGCTATATATCTTTTAGCTCCTCCAAAAAACTCGGCATCAGTCAGCACTGACATCGCCTTTGCCCCTGCTTCTGCATAAGCTTTTGCAAGCTCAATGTGATTAAAATTCTTGCACAAAATTCCTTTAGACGGCGAGCGATGCTTTATTTCAGCAATTATGCTGATTTCTTTGCCTCTAAGCGCATCGGCAAAACCTCTCGGTTTTATACTTCCCTGCTCTTTTGCTTGCAATGCTTTTTTCTTCATTTCATCGAGCGATATTATTTGCATATCGTTCTTTATTTCTTGCTTTTTGTGCTCTACTATTTTTTGCAGTATCTCCTGTATTTTAACACACCACCTTTGTAAACTCTACCAGCTCATTTAGCTTCTTCATCGCTGCGCCGCTGTCAATGGACTGAGCTGCTATCTCCATTCCTGATTTCATATCATCTACAATTCCCACGCACACAAGCCCCAGAGCAGCGTTTATCAAAACTGCATTTCTCTTAGCACCTCTTTCTCCGCTAAGCACCTTGCGAATTATCTCTGCATTTTCTCTGACATCCCCACCTGCTAAATCTTCAACGCTACATCTTTCAACGCCCAATTTCAAAGGATCTACTGTGAATTTCTTGACCACTTCACCGTCTCGCACTTCACACACTTTAGCTTCACCAACTGGTGAGATTTCATCTAATCCTCCTGCACCGAACAGCACAAAAGCTCTTTTAGCACCGAGTTTTGCAAGCACTTCTGCCATCTTCTCAACTAATTTTTCGCTGTAAACTCCAAGCACTTGATACTGCGCACCTGCAGGATTGGTAAGAGGTCCCAATATGTTGAATACCGTCCTTATTCCTATCTGCTTTCTTACAGGAACTACGTGTTTCATCGCTGGATGCAGCTTTGGGGCAAATAAAAAGCAAATTCCCACTTCATCCAGGCATTTACCCATTTGCTCAGGTGTTAAATCCAGTACTACTCCCAACTCTTCCAAAACATCTGCACTGCCGCATTTGCTGCTAACTGACCTGTTACCGTGCTTTGCTACTTTAGCGCCCGATGCAGCCATAACGATAGCCGCAGCAGTGGATATGTTAAAAGTATTCTTTCCATCTCCACCCGTACCACAAGTGTCAACCAACGATTCATGCTTTGATTTTACCTTCACTGCATTTTCCCTCATCACTTTCGCAAAGCTCGCTATTTCTTCTACACTCTCACCTTTCATTATCAAAGCAACCAAAAGCGCAGCAGCTTGTGCTTCTGTGAGCTTGCCCGACATGATATCGCTCATAACGCCTGCTGCTTCTTCTGCTGTTAAATCTTCACCTTCTACAACTTTGTTTAACAGTTGGCTTAGCACTTTTACACACACCTTCTCCTTTCTCTTTAGCAATTATCTCTAAAAAATTGCTCAAAAGCTTGTGCCCATGTTCTGTGAGCACCGATTCAGGGTGAAACTGCACTCCATAAACATGCATATCTTTATGAGCAACCCCCATTATTTCTCCCTCTTCTGTCCACGCTGTAATTTCCAAAGAATCTGGAAAGCTTTCTTTTGATATTATCAGAGAGTGATATCGTCCTCCACGAAACGGCACAGGTATGCCAAAAAACAAGCGCTTTTTATCATGAATGATCTTAGAGCTCTTGCCGTGCATAGGTTTGTTTGCTCTTATCACCTTTCCACCAAACACATGTCCAATTGCCTGATGTCCCAAACACACTCCTAAAATAGGAATTTTACCTGCAAATTTTTTTATCACTTCTATACAAATTCCTGCTTCCTCTGGTTTTCCTGGACCAGGTGAAAGCACTATTCCATTTGGTGACATTTCCTCTATCTGTTTTAGCGTTATTTTATCATTTCTATATACTATGACTTGCTGTTCGAGTTCTCCGAAATACTGCACCAAGTTATATACAAACGAGTCATAATTATCTATCATCAAAAGCAATTTACTTTAAAACCCCCTTTAGATCTTCAATTCCCAATGCTCTTGCTACTGCAGATGCTTTATTTATACATTCATAATATTCAAATTCAGGGTTAGAATCAAACACCACGCCCGCACCTGCTTGAAAATATGCCTTGCCTTTGTAAAACACCACTGTGCGAATTGCTATCGCAGTATCCATAGAGCCGTTGTATCCAAAGTAACCTATAGCTCCGCCATAAACGCCGCGCTTTACACTTTCTAGCTCGTCTATGATCTCCATTGCCCTTATCTTCGGCGCGCCACTCAACGTTCCTGCTGGAAAACAAGCTTTAAGCGCATCAAATGCCGTCTTCCCTTCTTGCAGCTTACCTTTGACATTCGATACAATGTGCATAACATGAGAGTACCTTTCAATTTTCATATAAGAATCCACTTTAACACTGCCTGGCACGCACACTCGTCCAATATCGTTGCGACCTAGGTCTACCAACATCACATGCTCTGCTCGCTCCTTTTCATCTGATAAGAGCTCTTTTTCTAAATGTTTATCTTCTGCTTCATCTCTTCCTCTCGGCCGCGTGCCTGCAATAGGGTGCGTCTGCACGATGTTGTTTTCTACTCTAACCAGCATTTCCGGAGAAGCTCCTGCAATTTTGATGTCACCTAAATCCAAAAAATACATATACGGAGAAGGGTTTAAGCTTCTAAGCCTTCTATATACATTAAAAGCGTTGCCGTTATAATTACACTCAAACCTTTGAGAAAGCACTACTTGAAATATATCCCCTGCCATTATGTACTCCTTTGCCTTATTTACCGCTTTCACAAACTCATCTTTTGAAAAGCTGGATTTCACATCTGAATACTCAAAAGCTTCTTTGCTGTTATCTAAATTGCCAGAAAAGAGCAAGCTCTCCACTTCGTCTAACATGTATTTCGCTTTTTTATAATTTTCTGCCAAAGTGCTTTCTCTCCTGCTGTTAACAACTGCTGTTAAGGTGTGTTTTACGTGGTCAAAAACCAAGATGATGCTGCAAAACACAAAAAATATATCCGGCAAGTCCAAATCCTTTACAGCCAAAGATGGCAGCTTTTCTAAAGTAGAAACTACATCATAAGCAATATAGCCAACAGCTCCACCATAAAAATAAGGCAATTCCTTTAAACTCGGACTTTTAAATTTTAAGAGCTCTTCTTCCAGTACATCAAGAGGCTTTTGGTCAAAGTGCATGGTTTTGTCCTCGTACTCGACTGTCACACTGTTGGAATTGCCTTTCACAACAGCAAAAGGTTTTAACCCGATAAATGAATAACGTGCAATATTTTTGCTCCCTTCCACACTTTCCAATAGATAAACAGGCTCAAGCAGTCTCATCTTTTGATACAATGTTACCGGGGTTTCGGTATCTGCAATCCAAGTTTTATAGACACAAATTAAGTTGTATTTTTTATAAAGTTTTTCATACTCACCTATACTCATCATACTGCATCAGTTCCTTTGTAAGATTTTTAAACATAAACCAAAAAAACCGGTACAAGAGTACCGGTTGAAATTCTAAAAATAAGACCACAAAAAACACCTT
>JAJOKN010000133.1:0-4471 GCA_021129815.1 Desulfotomaculum sp.
ATTTCCGATTTTTACTTCTGACTTCCGACGACTGACTTCTGTTTTAATACCCCAACACTTCTTTCATACACACGGGCAAATAATTCAATATATCACCTGCCATAAGCGCATTCTGCCCTAACTCAGCACTTCCCTTATCTCCTGCCATGCCGTGTAAATAAGCTCCTGCTGCAGCTGCATGATGCATGCTCAAACCTTGAGCTACAAAGCCAGTTATAATGCCAGTCAGCACGTCACCGCTGCCTGCTGTAGCCATGCCGGGATTTCCTGTGCTGTTTATATACAACATGCCGTCAGGGCTTGCTATCAAAGTGCGCGCCCCTTTTAACAGCAAAGTAACTCCCCATTCCTTAGCATATCTCATAGTTATATCCAGCCTTTTCTGCTGCACTTCAGCAGTAGATACACCGAGCAGCCTTGCCATCTCACCTGGATGAGGAGTGATAACAATTGGCGCAGTGCTGTCTTTTAATATTTCCAGATTTCCTGCCAGTGCATTCAATCCATCTGCATCCAAAATTAATGGTATCTTTATTTTCTTCAGCAAGCCTGTCACTAAAGTTATCGTTTCATCGTTCAAAGAAAGCCCTGGACCTACTGCCAAAACATCGATTTTATCATTATCTACTTTGTCCAATATTTCTTGCAAAGCTCCTTCAGACACAGTGCCTTCTTCTGTGTCGAGAAGTGGGTACGTTATTATTTCTGGTGCTTTAGCACTTACAATGCTGTGAATTTGCTCAGGCACTGCTAATGTCACCAAACCCGCTCCAGCCCTCAAGCAAGCTTTTGCAGTAATCAGTGCTGCCCCTGTCATTCCTTTTGACCCTGCGACGATAAGCACCCTTCCGAAATTTCCTTTATGAGCATCTAGTTTGCGCTTAGGTATCCAACTTCTAATCATATCTGAATCTAAAATATGCTTGTTTAAATCTTCACTGTTCAGCAATGCTTTGGGTATTGAAATATCAACTACTTTTAATTTTCCAACCACATCTAACCCTTTTTCAATCACAAGGCCGAGTTTTGGCAATCCAAAAGTAACTGTTGTATCTGCTTTAACACATATATTGGATAGTCTGCCGGTATCCGCTTCAAGTCCCGAAGGAATATCTACCGAAACTACTGGCACATTGCTATCGTTAATCAACTGAATGATGCGGCTTACTTTCTCATCGACTCTCCCTCTAAAGCCTGTGCCGTATATCGCATCTATAATCAAGTCTGTATTGAGCAGTGAAACTTTTACTATATTTACGCCGTTTTGCTGATAAACATGATAAATATTTTTGCTCATTTTTTTAAAAATGGCAAAATTTATAGCTGCATCGCCTTTTATTTCATCAGGATTTGCAAGTAAAAAAATGCGCACATCTGCTCCTCTGTTTAACAAATGTCGCGCTGCAACCAAACCATCTCCGCCGTTGTTGCCTTTACCTACAAATACGGCAATAGCCTTTCCACATACACACTCACCCAGCTCAGTGCAAACAATTTCAGCAACCTTTCTCCCTGCATTCTCCATCAACACTACACCGGGTATGCCGTACTCATCGATAGCAATTCTATCAATTTTTCTCATCTCAGCAGCAGTCACTACTTTTATTTTACATCACCACTCATTTTTTGTTTGTGCTGTGATCAAGTTTTTGCAAAGTACTTTTTGTCTGTGCTACAGCAAAAGCTATTGCATGAGTTTTGTTGTGTGAAATGCTTATCATTATATTTTCAATCAACTTTTCTTTAGCTACTTTTTTTGCTCCACCGCTTAACTTAACAATCGGTTTACCTGTATCAGCTTCCTTTATTATTTCCACATCCTTAAAGCTACACCCTGACAAGCCTGTTTCCAATGCCTTTAATACTGCTTCCTTTGCTGCAAATCTCGCTGCAAGGGACGGATATGGATTTTTAAGAGAAAAACAATACTCCCGTTCTTTAACAGTAAAAACGCGCTCTAAAAAACGAGAATTTACACATGCCTTTTTTATTCTTTCTATCTCAATAATATCAGTACCAACCCCAACTAACAATATTTAAAAACCACCTTGGATAAAATTAAAACCCTAAAATCTTGCGCAGTTTTTTAGCTTGAGAACGCGACAGCGGCACTTCGCTTCGTTCTTCATCATCCAGCACTAAATTGTACGTTCCATTGAAAAACGGCACTATTTCTTTTACTTTATTTAAGTTAACTAGATAGCATCTATGAGTCCTATAGAATACAGAATTTTTTAATCTTGCCTCTAAATTCTTCAAAGTAAACCTCGTCATCAACTTGTCGTTATAGGTCTTAATATATACATAGTCTTTTTCTGTAAAAGCATAATAAACATCTGATACATCTACTAAAACAGTTTTCCCCAACTTTTCTGCCGGTATGCGGTTTATTTGAATTGCCTTAGCAATATCTTGATTGCTGGTAGTTGAAGTCGCAGCACATTCAGCACTAGCCTCTAGTTCATCCTGATAAAACTTATATACCTTTTCAACTGCTTGTCTGAGCCTTTTTTCCTCCACAGGCTTTAGAATATAATCAACTGCATTAACATCAAATGCTTTTACTGCGTATTCGTCATATGCAGTAGTAAAAATCACCCTGGGCTTGTTGTTGTTATTCAGTTTTTGAATTTCAGCTCCCAACTCCAATCCATTCATACCCGGCATAGAAATATCTAAAAACAATACATGATAATCAAGGGCTTTTATCAATTCAAGTGCTTCAGAAGCATTAACAGCTTCACCTACAATTTCGATATTTTCAAACTCATTCAGCAAGTACCTGAGCTCCTGACGAGCTGGATATTCATCATCGACTATCAACGCCTTAAGCTTCATCTAAAAACCCCCTCCTTTACAGTGTCTTCCAATATCAGCGGTATGCGAACAAAGACAGAAGTCCCTTCCCCCGGTGTACTGCTTATCACAACTCCATATTCTTCTCCAAACAATATCTTCAATCTTTCATGAACATTGCTTAAGCCCACGCCACTTCCTGAACCAAATCCAGGCTTTAACACTTCTGGCAATATTTCAGGTTTTATGCCAACGCCATCATCATGTACAGCTATATGTATCTCTTTATCTGCCAATTTTGCTGAAATCTTTACAGTACCGCTTTCTGTCTTGGGTATAATGCCATGACGAATAGCGTTCTCCACTAGTGGCTGAATAGTTAACACAGGCAGCTTGAACTTCAGCAACTTTTTATCTATTTCTTTTTTTACCACCAACTTATCCCCAAAACGCGCTTTTTCCAGTATCAAATAATTATCCAGATACTCCAGTTCTTCCTTCAGCGTTACCAGATGACCTTTAAATTTTAAAGCATGCCGCAAAAAAGCTGCTAATTTTTTTAAAAGCTGTCTTGCCATTTCAGGATCTGTTCTTATGAACATGCTTATTGTGTTTAATGTATTGAACAAGAAATGTGGATTTATCTGTGCTTGAAGTGCATCCAGCTTTGCTTTTGTAACTAATTGTGATTGTCTATCTAAATCGGCAAGTTCCATCTGCACTCCTAAAAGCTTAGCAATTCCCTCTGCCAGCCTGATCACATGTGAAGGTATCTCACTCGATGTTGTCTGATACAATTTTACCGTTCCTACAACTTCATTTTTGCATTTTAAAGGTGCAATTACAGCAGCCTCTAGAGGACAATCGCATTCATTTGTATGCGGACAATGAAAGTCCTCTTTTTTCTTTACTACTTTTAGTTTTCCAGTTGCAATTACTTCTTTAGTCGCACGTGTGACTATCTGTCTCCCAGGTGGATGCTTTTCGCAACCAATTCCTAAAAAAGCCAAAACCTTTTGCCTATCTGTAACTGCTACAGCAGGTAAATCCGTAATTTTTTGAATTATTTCTGCTGTTTGACGTGCTGTTTCTTCATTGAGCCCTCGTCTCAAAAAAGGCAATGTTTCATTTGCTATTTGCAAACTACTTGTGAATAAATTAAATGAACCTTTTGATGTGTTTAAATCACCACTCAATCCGTCAAATCTATGAATTTTTTTGTAAGGCTTTAAAACTTTATGCAAAACTCCTATATACCAGATTAAACCACTACCTATAGTACAAGCTAATGCAACTTTAAGTGAATTAGTAGAAATATATAAAAAAGCAAATATTAAAATATGAATTATCAAGAATTGTATTATTAAGACTTGAACTATTTTTTTCTTTAAAAAACTAAAGCTTTTTTTTTAAACTTAAACACTAATAACCTGCTCCTCATCATTTTACAAAAAATATGACCTTTCTTAATCAACTTATGTATTAATTTAATTTTAATTTATAGATTTATGCTCTTAGTTTTTTGTATCATACATTTTGTATAAAGTACAAATTGCCTATGCTAATTGTACATTAAATTCAATGTTCTTGCAAGCAGCACCCTAATTTTGGTTCGTTTAAGTTTATGTTCCAAAAGGATTGTTAAAGAAGTCATTATCGTGTTCTGTTAATAAAA
>JAJOKN010000133.1:4571-6571 GCA_021129815.1 Desulfotomaculum sp.
AATAAAAAAACAGGCAGAAAGTATCGAAAATAGCTTCTTTTGCCTGATCTTTAAAATCAAAATTAAATTTAAAACTCCTTAAATTTAAAGTTTTAGGTTTATATCAATTTTTACCAATTTAATAGCTTATTTTCAAAATTGCAGCTATATTATCAAGATAGCAACTGCTGTAAACATCAGAATGGTAGTTGCTATTAAAATCGACGCTCCAATTGATGTGCGATAACGATCTTCATCAAATTTACAATAAATTTCCTTCGTTATCCAACCCTTTTGCTCAAAATAACTTGCATAACTACTGCTTACTTTGCACAGCGGCACTATCACAATTAAACACGGATTAAATAGATATGGTTTTATAGCTTTCAAAAAAGCATCTATTCCCCTGTCAACTACACCTTTTATTCCTGCAATAAAGCTCAACAAGTAATTAAAACATATAGCCCCAGGCTTTCTGAAAAGCCAGTCTGCTATATCCAGTGTTATCTTAGGTTTAGGTTCTCCTCCCACTTTAGATATATATATCCAAAAAGCAATAGCTGTAGCAGTTAATAACTGAATAGTCGCAATAACTTTTAGCGGTTCATAAGGTTCATACTCTAATGGATATGGTAACATGTTATATAATAAATTTGGATATATCCCATATAATATACATAAAAAGGCTCCAATAAACATCGCTACATACATATTGATAGGTATCTTTTTCAAATCAGATTTTTTATATACACGTGCATTTTTGCCTCCAATGAACATGGCATAAGGAAGCTTTAAGGTCGTACTCAAAAATGTACCCACGCTTGCCAAATGAAGTAAAATCCACACCAACTGCATATCACTAGCCGAGTAAACAATTATCGATTTGCTTATAAATCCATTAAAGAGTGGAAAGCCAGAAATTGAAACTCCACCAATCATATAAAGGATAGCCACTAACGGAATCGCTTTAGTTAAGCCACCAAGCTCTGTCAATTTACTTTTACCAGTAGCATAGATCACAGCACCAGCACCCATAAATAGCAGTGCCTTATAGAGTATGTGGCTATAAGCATGTGCAACCCCTCCATTTAATGCAAGCTCGGTTCCTATCCCAACGGCTGCTACCATGTATCCAACCTGACTAACAATGTGATAAGCTAACAGCCTTCTAGCATCATTTTCTAAAATAGCATAAACAATACCATATAAAACCATGGCTACTCCTAACCATATAAGCAATTCCGTCCCCGGAAAAACACGTGTCAAAACATAAACTGCTACCTTAGTAGTAAAAGCACACAAAAACACACTGCCTGTTATTGTGCCTTCAGGATAAGCATCAGTAAGCCAAAAATGCAACGGAACTATAGCTGCATTTATTCCTACTCCTAGCAAGATAAGCCAAAACGCCCAGCCATCAACTTCAGATAAAGGCGTTATTGTTATATCCCCTTGAAGGGCTAACAACAATACACCTGCTAGCAATATATTGCCGCCTATAAAGTGGACTAAAACATAACGAAAGCCTGCTCCTAATGCTTTGCGCGTCTTCCTATACCAAATCAAGAACACTGATGCAGCAGCCATTACTTCCCAACAGAAAAATAATGTAAGCCAATCGCCAGCAAACACTACTCCTAAAGAGCTTGCAGCATATAATAAACCCGCAATATGCTCTCCTTTATTTCTCACATGTAAAGCATATACTGCAGCAATAAAAGCTATTATAGAAAAAATAACTCCAAATACTTTGGACAAAGCATCTACTTTAAGCACTTGCAATTCTAAACCTAAAAAATGATAGTTAAAAACTGTGTCAGTAGGTATACTTAAAGATGCCACGATCGACAACAAAGGCCCACCAATCAACCCTATGAATCGCAAATTAACAGGAAGTATTAATATTAATAATGCACCTACTAACAAAAATAATGAAGGATGTAAATTCAACTCAAACATAGTTTCTATCCACCTTCTTCAATATAAAAGTAACTAACTTTTTAAAACAACCATCTGGACTT
>JAJOKN010000133.1:6671-9991 GCA_021129815.1 Desulfotomaculum sp.
AATTTAGAAACATAAATTATCAATATAAAACTCACAAATCCAAACACCAAATCAAATCCATATATCTTCTCCCACCAAAACTTTGCATAACTAACATCTCTCACTAAAACATCTAACACCAAACTTACAATTACTATAACAGCTAAAATAATTTTCAACACTTTAGCACTCATCAATTAACATCTCCTTTTGTCAACAGGTCGTTAAAACCACTGCTAACTTCTTCTGCTGCCATAACTGCTAAATCATAGAAATGCACACCCAAATTTGGCAGAATTCCAAATATAAAAGCAAATACAGCTGTAGCTATCAGCGGATACAACATTTTCCAGTCCGCTTCACCGTGATTTGCATACTTCTTTTCTTTTTCACTCGTCGGTTCCTTTTCTTTGTTGAAAAAGGCTTTATATACTATAGGAAAGAAATAACCCACGTTTAAGGCGGCACTAACTATAAGTACTGCAACATAGATGGGAAAGCCTGCCTCCAATGCTCCTATGCCTAAATTCCACTTGCTTATAAATCCGACCATAAAAGGCATACCAGTTATGGCTATGGCTGCAAGCGCAAAAGCCCCCATTGTAAACGGCATTTTTCGGGCAATTCCATCTATTTGATAAACATATTCTTTATGAGAGGTAGCATAGATGGCACCTGCACAAAAGAACATCGTTATTTTCATAAATCCATGTGCTACTATATGAAACATCGCACCCAATATAGCAGCTGGAGTAGAAAGAGCTGCTCCTAAAACTATATAAGAAAGCTGGCTTACTGTTGAATAAGCAATTCGCCTCTTTAGATGTTGTTCTGTAAGCGCTTTAAGAGATGCAAAGATTATAGTTACCCCTGCAAACACTGCTAAAATTGCACCGACCCCAAGTTCCCACACGAGTTCAGGTCCAAACACATATCCAGTAACCCTTGTCACCGCAAACGCACCTGCTTTAACCACAGCAACCGCGTGCAAAAGCGCGCTCACTGGAGTAGGCGCAACCATCGCCGAAGGGAGCCAGCCATGAAACGGTATGATAGCAGCTTTTACCCCCACTCCCAATATGAACAACACAAACAATATGGTTAAAACCGTTTTAGACGCTCCTGTATCCGCTAAAAATCCGCCGGGAGTAAAGCTTGCTCCAGGCGCCAATAAGTGAGTCCAGACCACCGCAACTAACAACACTTGTCCCGCTATCAACAGGTAAATCAAGTATTCTCTAGCGCTGCGAATAGCATCTTTATCGCGGTTATGTACAACCAATGGATAAGTAGCTACTGTCAATATTTCAAAAAATATAAAGAACGTCAACAAATTGCCGGACATCGCTATTCCAGTAGCTGCTGCAAGGCTTAGCGCAAAAGATGCATAAAATCCTGCCTCATGGCCATACTTTAACGCACGCATATATCCAACTGCATAAACTGAAGTTGCAATCCAAAGAGAGGAAGACAAAAGCGCAAACAGCAAGCCAAAAGCATCTACTTTGAAATACAATGGAATGTCTTGAGCTATATAAATAGGTGCAGTTTCAATCACGTCTCCGGACAAAACTGCAGGAAGCATAGAACACACCAAAGTAAACTTGATTACAGCAGCTATAAAGCTTATAACATCGCGAAAATTTCTTTTCCACTCAGACATTACCGGCCTATCAATCAACAAAATCAAAACAGCCGCTAACGTTGAAACAGAAACTACTAACCAAGGCACATAATTCAAAAATTCTTGATAACTCATTCTAATACAACCCCTAAAGGAAGCGCATATTTGATCACATTTACTACAATGAAGTCATTGAATATGCCCAGCAATATCAAGCTCATTCCCAACACAACTATTGTAAGCAGCATAGTAGGAGGAAGTTCAATTTTTTTTCTGTCAGCAATAACTTCTGCGATAAACTTTTCCTTCTCTTTTTTATTTTCTTTTACTACTGAAAGCCCGTATTCCAGTTCAGGATATAGTTTGTTCAATTCATATACCCTTTCAACAACCCTGAAAGAGTATCCAATTGTAAAAAGCGTACTCATTATCAATGCAATTATGAAAAACCACATTTCTCTCTCCAATGCTCCAAGCAATAAATACCACTTTCCAAAAAAGCCCACCAGCGGTGGCACCCCTATCATAGATATAGCAGCAAACACAAACATTAGCGAAGTAATAGGCATCTTTCTGCATACACCAATCAAATCACTTATTTTCAACGAACCCATTTTGCTTTTAAATGCATCAGCAGTTAAAAACAGAAGTCCTTTTGCAAAAGCGTGAGCAACCATGTGCAACAGAGCCCCAATCAGCGCAAACGCATTGCCTATTGCCAACCCAAGTATTACATATGAAACTTGAGACACGCTTGAATAAGCTAACATTCCACGAAAATCCTTTTGTGCCAAAGCCATTGCAGAGCCAAACAAAATGCTTACAGCAGCAGCCCAACCCATTATTTCTAGTAATGCCTCAACCGGACCTTCAACTCCAATGACAAAATAAAAAATCCGATATATCGCATAAACACTCACTTTAGTCATAACAGCAGCTATAAACCCCATCACTGCTGGTGGAGCATAGCTGTATGCATCTGGCTGCCAAGCATGAAAAGGAAACATAGCCGATTTAATTAAAAGACCTACTAAAATCATAGTCATCGCAAAAATAATTACTGGTGAATCTAACAAAGGAGATATTAAAGTAGATACATCGGCCATGTTAAGCGAACCAGTTGCAGCGTATATGTAACCAACTCCCAACAAATAAAAGCTAGCAGCTAAAGTTCCAATTATCAAGTAGCGAAAAGCACTCACCAATGACTTACGGCCTTCAATTGCAATCAAAGCGTAAGCTGCTACAGAAGATATTTCCATGAATACAAAGAAGTTAAATAAGTCTCCGGTAATACACATCCCTAGCAATCCAGTTAAAACTAACAACAAAAGCGAGTGAAACATGCCAAAGCGGATCAAGGAGTAATTCTTCACAAGGGAAGAAGCATAAACCATCGCTGCTAAGGCAAAAACAGCAACTAATAAAGAAACCAAACCCGAGAGAGGGTCAAACACATATTCTATACCCCAAGGCGGAGGCCAACCAGCTAAATGATAGCTCCACGGTTGACCCAATTCCAAAACATGCACCAAAGCTGCTACAATACAAATGACAGTAATAAAAATAAAAGTAATCGCAGTAACCCGCGCTAATGTTCTTGAGAAAAACGTTAAAATTGGTACAATCAAAGATGCAAACAGAGGCACTAACACAATCAAAATCGGCAAATGTTCTTTCATTCCAACATTCTCCCCACATATTTTGTCTTAATTTA
>JAJOKN010000061.1 GCA_021129815.1 Desulfotomaculum sp.
GACACAGCTGCTGAACGTATATATGCTTTTTTAAGGAAGCTAACAAATTATAGGGATGTAAATGCTTGATCTAAATTTGTTAAGTTGTTGATGTGCATCAAAAAAATAAAATTTTTAAGCTCAAAGCAAGGGAGAAGTGATGCAAATGATAGAGATAAAGGGTAAATACAACAAAGCTGTAGTTCATACCGAGATGATTGAACCTGAAACGTACAATCAGATCCAACAATTATGTAACCAAGAATTTGTAAAAGATGAAAAAATTGTTGTTATGCCAGATGTTCACGCAGGCAAAGGGTGTGTTATAGGCTTAACCATGACTACAAAGAATGAGAAAATAGTTCCCAATTTAATTGGGGTTGATATTGGCTGTGGAGTGTTAGCAGTTGAGCTGACTGGCATAAAGAGTATAGATTACGAAGCGCTGGATTACTTTATAAAAAAATATATACCTTCTGGATATGAAAGACACACAGAACAAAAGCACGATATTGTAGAAAAATTAGAAGAGAACATAAGATATATTTCAAGGATGATTAAGGATGATGCAGAGATTCATTTAGCAAGCATCGGCACATTAGGTGGGGGCAATCACTTCATTGAAGTGGCTAAGAGTAATGCGGGTAACTTATACTTGCTTGTCCATACAGGCAGCCGCAACTTCGGACATAAAGTAGCATCTTATTATCAAAAAATAGCACAGAAAGAATATCCTGAGTTAAAGAGCTTGGCATATTTAGAAGGACATGCCAGAGATGAGTATTTATTTGCGATGCGTACAGCTCAGGAATTTGCTAAAGTGAATAGAGAGATGATTGTAAGCGAAATATTAAAGTTTTTAGAAATAAATAAAGATGCTTTGCGTGACAAAATAGACACTCCTCATAATTACTTATCTGATGATGGGATATTGAGAAAAGGTGCAATAGCAGCGCATAAAGATAAAAAAGTAATTATTCCTTTCAATATGAGAGATGGAGCAGTTATAGCTGTAGGGAAAGGTGTAGTTGATTGGAATTATTCGGCTCCGCATGGCGCAGGGCGTGTTTTAAGCCGCGCACAGGCAAAAAAGAGTTTAAGTTTAAGAGAATTTCAAAAACAGATGGAAGGAATATGGACATCATCTGTTAAAGAAAGTACTTTAGATGAGGCTCCTGACGCTTATAAACCTGCACGAGAAATAATGAATAAATTAACTGCGACTGCTGCGATTTTAGAGACGCTAAAGCCTGTATATAACTTTAAAGCGTAGAGGGAGTGATTTTTTAAAGTGGAATTAAATATCTTACTTCAGGGCATAGCGCTGCTGATAATATTGACAGGCATTGCAGGACATATATTGCCGATAATACCTGGCACAATTGTAACGCTGATAGGCATGTTTATGCTCGTGCATGTAACAAATACGTATGCCTACTTTTCTCTTTTGGATATTTGTGTAATAATAGGAATATCGATTTTGATAGGAATAGTTGATGTGCTCACAAGCATTTTGGGAACTAAAGCAGCTGGAGGCTCAAACAATGCTGTTGTAGTGGGTTCTGCAGCGGCTTGTATTGGCGGAGCAGTGAAAGGATGGCCAGGACTTATGATTGGAGCTGTGTTAGGGACACTTGGGACGGAACTCAAAAAAGGTAAAGATTTAAAGCAAGCCATAAAAGCTACAATTGGCAATGTAGCGGGTTTTTTTGTGGGATCTATTGTTAAAATAGTATTAGCTGTTATAAAAGTGATTTGGTTTTTGACTAAAGTTTATTGACCAAATTTATCTTGTAAGAAAAGCATAACAGTGGTATTATATATGTTAAGCAATATTAATGGAAGTAATTTTATTTTAGTATTTATTCTTTAAGGAGGAGTGTTTTAAATGGCTGCTAAAAACATTATATATCTTACAGATTCAGATTTTCAGAAGAAGATAAATAACAGTGCTTTACCTATATTAGTAGATTTTTGGGCTGAGTGGTGTGGTCCATGCAAAATGATTGCTCCTGAGCTTGAAAAACTAGCTGATGAGCTTGAGGGTAGAGTTCAAGTTGCTAAAATGAATGTTGATGAAAACCGCAGCACGCCAGGACGGTTTCAGGTCATGAGCATACCTACTTTAATACTTTTTAAAGAAGGAAAAGAAGTAGAAAGAGTAATAGGATTTCGTAAAAAAGATGAGCTGCTGAGTATAATAGAAAAGCATCTTTAATTTTTTTGACATTTTATATATTTTTATGATAGTATATTATCAAACATAATCCCTAGTATTACGCTAGGGATTATGTTATTTGTATAATGTAAAATACATAAGGGGAGTATTTAAGGTAAGGATTTTTTAGAAGCTTTTTAGTTTTTTGGGAGGGGTTTATTTGAAATTGTCCACAAAAGGACGTTACGGCTTAAAAGCTATGATTGATTTAGCTTTTCATTATAAAGATAGTCCGATTCCTTTAAAGGTAATAGCTGAAAGGCAACAATTATCAGAAAG
This sequence comes from Desulfotomaculum sp., assembly GCA_021129815.1. Classification (GTDB taxonomy): domain Bacteria; phylum Bacillota; class Desulfotomaculia; order Desulfotomaculales; family Desulfohalotomaculaceae; genus JAJOKN01. Next base: position 2,477 of record JAJOKN010000061.1, read on the forward strand.
TTATCTTGAGCAATTGATTGCTACATTGCGAAAAGCTGGTTTGGTTAACAGCATTCGCGGTGCACAAGGGGGTTACATGCTGTCTAAGTCACCTGATAAGATTACGGTGGGAGAAATAATACACGCACTTGAAGGGTCTCTTGCACCTATAGAATGCGTGAACGAAGATTCCAAAGTGAGTTGTGAAAAAGTTGAAAATTGTGTTTCAAGAATAGTGTGGATTAAGGTTAGGGATAGCACTCGTGCTCTATTGAATTCTATAAGTCTTGCTGATATATGCAAAGAGGCCAAGCTTAAGGAATGATGGGAATTGAAAGAAATATATTTTGACCATGCTGCAACTACACCGATGGACAAGGAAGTAGCTGAACTAGTTTTTAAATACACTACTGAATATTTTGGCAATCCATCTAGCATGCATAATTTTGGGCAGAGAATGAGAAGTGCTGTGGAAAATGCACGTAAGCAGGTAGCTTACGCTATTGGAGCTAAGAGCGTGGGAGAAATTGCATTTTGCAGCGGCGGAACAGAAGCAAATAACATGGCTATTTTGGGAGCTGCGCGTGCGAATAAACAAAAAGGAAATCATATAATTACTACTGCGGTTGAGCATCATTCGGTGCTTACTACATGTAAAAGATTAGCTAACGAAGGTTTTGAGCTTACAATTTTGCCTGTAGACAAGTATGGAACAGTAAGTGTTCAAGATGTGGTAAATGCAGTGACGGATAAAACAATACTTGTTTCTATAATGCATGCCAATAATGAAATAGGGTCTATTATGCCCATTGCTGAAATAGGAAAAGCTCTTAAAAAATTAAGCAATAAGATAATATTTCATACTGATGCAGTGCAAAGCATTGGGAAATTGCCTGTAAATGTGGATGACTTGAATGTTGATATATTGACGATTTCAGCCCATAAAATTTATGGTCCCATGGGTGTAGGAGCGATGTATTTACGACAGGGTACATGGTGGCAACCTATAATGTATGGAGGAGGACAAGAACGCAGAAGACGCCCAGGCACAGAAAATGCTCCGGGAATTATTGGATTTGGAAAAGCGATAGAATTAGCGATGGAAAGGCAAAAGGAATATGTTGAAAGGCTTACAAAGCTTAGAGATAAACTTGTAAAAATGGTATTTGACAGAATACCTGATGTGATACTAAATGGTCACCCTACAAATCGATTGTCAGGTCATGTGAGCTTATGTATAAAGTATATTGAATCAGAAGCGCTTATGCTTTATTTAAATATGCAGGGAATTGCTTTATCCAGCGGTTCTGCCTGTACGTCAGTTTCGCCAGAGCCTTCTCATGTGCTTGCTGCTATTGGGGTTAGCAGAGAAGATGCTAATAGCGCTATACGCATAACGCTTGGCAAAGATAATACGGATGAGGAGGTTGAACGCTTTGTTGAAGCGTTGGCTGATATTGTAAGCAAACTAAGAGCTATGTCTCCAGTGGCTAAAGGTGATTGCAGCTCATGTGCATGTGAAAAGTGTGTATAGTGGTGATAGTGTAAAGTTATTGAATTTTAAGATGAGATTGAACATGAGAATGTAAATTTTAACAAACGAAGCTTTATGATAAATGGCTATTATCGAAAGCTAGAGGTCAAAAATAAAAAAGCTTTAAGTTAAAGGGAGGAAGGTAAATTATGTATAATGAAACAGTGATGGATCATTTTTCAAATCCACGAAATGTAGGAGTAATTGAAGATGCTGATGCTGTAGGTGAAGTGGGAAGTCCTTCATGTGGTGATACTACTAAGGTGTTTTTAAAAGTAAAAGATGGCAAAATTGTAGATATAAAATTTCAAACTTTAGGATGTGCTGCAGCCATTGCCAGCAGCAGCATGTTGACTGAGATGGCTAAAGGTAAGACTTTAGAAGAAGCGATGAAGATTACTAGGGATGAAGTTGCAGAATCGCTAGGCGGATTGCCGGAGAAAAAGCTGCACTGTTCAAATTTAGCAGCTGATGCATTGAGAAAAGCTATTGAAAATTATTATAATAAACACAAAATAGATTGGGTCTAAAGTTAATAAAAAACTATGTTAAACAAGAAGAAAGTCTGCGTAGCTTTAAGTGGTGGAGTGGATAGTTCTGTTGCTGCTATGATTTTACAAGATGAAGGATTTGATTGTATCGGCATTACTATGGATATTGGAGATTGTGAAAATCTCCAAAAAGGCATTTCGACGATAGAAGGTGCTAAGCGCATAGCTGATAAGTTAGGCATTCCACATTACGTGGTTGATGTTAGAAAATATTTTGAAGATAAAGTTATAAAGTACTTTGTAAATGAATACTTAAGGGGATATACTCCAAATCCATGTGTTGTTTGTAACTATTATTTAAAGTTTGGAGTGCTGCTCGACAAGGCTATTGAATTGGGCGCTGATTATATAGCTACAGGTCATTATGCAAAATTGTGTTATTCTGATGAGTACAAGCGCTTTATTATTAAGAAAGCTGCTGACAAGGCGAAGGATCAAACGTATTTTTTATATAAAATGTCGCAGTATCAAATTGCTCATACTCTGATGCCGCTTGGTGGTTATACAAAAAAGGAAGTGCAAAGAATAGCAATAGAAAGAGGGCTGTTTGAAAAACCAAAGGCAGAGAGCCAAGAAATATGTTTTATTCCAGATGGCGATTATCGAAAATTTTTAAAACACTACTTAAAAAACATGCCTGATAGTAGAGGTGATTTTGTAGATTTAAATGGAAAAGTTATAGGCAAACATTTAGGTATTCAATATTACACTATTGGGCAAAGGCGAGGATTAGGAGTTGCACTTGGCAAAAGAGTTTATGTAGTGGACATAGTGCCAGAAAGCAACACCGTGGTGTTAGGTCATAAAGAAGCTTTGTTGAAACGAGAGTTGATAAGCATAAAAAATAACTTTATATTGTTTGAAAAATTGAAGGAGAGCATTAGAGTAGAGGCTAAAATAAGATACAATGCGAAATTAGCTAAAGCTACTATAAAACCCAAAAGTGACGATGAAGTGCATGTGATTTTTGACGAGCCACAAAATGCCATTACACCGGGACAGTCAGTTGTGTTTTATAAGGATGATATGTTGTTGGGCGGAGGAGTAATCTTAAGAGCCGTTTAATTGTTTAAGCGAGTTAAATGTGGATTGATTTTGAATTTATGGCTAATAATATTGTTTAAGAAAATGTTTAAGGAGATGATTTTATGAAATGTCCTGTTTGTGGTGGGAAGTCTATAGGGAAAGTTAGGAAATGATCAATATTACTGCTAGGATTGTTGTTTGGAATATAATAAAAACGATCAACGCTTAGAGGCTAGTCAATAAAACATGTAGAATTGGAGGAACAGGTTTTGACGGGAAAGGAAATCAGGAAAAAATTTTTAGATTTTTTTGAAAAGCGTGGACATATGATAATGCCTAGTGCTTCCTTGATACCTCATGATGATCCTAGCATATTGTGGACAGCTGCAGGAATGGTTCCGTTTAAACCCTTTTTTACAGGACAGGCAAAGCCAGAAGCAAAAAGGATTGCTACTTGTCAAAAGTGTCTTAGAACTCCTGATATTGAAGAAGTAGGCAAAACTGCAAGACATCACACTTTTTTTGAAATGCTGGGAAATTTTTCTTTTGGAGATTATTTTAAAGAAGAAGCCATAAATTGGGCGTGGGAATTTGTTACGGAAGTTTTAAAATTAGATAAAGAAAAGCTTTGGATCACTGTATATCAGGATGATGACGAAGCTTTTGAAATTTGGAATAAACAGGTGGGAGTACCCAGTGAAAAGATTTTGCGCATGGGAAAAGACACTAACTATTGGGAAATAGGGGTAGGTCCTTGTGGGCCATGTTCAGAGATATACATTGATTTGGGGGAACACCGCGGCTGTGGAAAGCCTGACTGTAAGGTAGGTTGTGAGTGTGATCGTTTCTTAGAAATATGGAATCTTGTTTTCATTCAGTACTTTCGAGATGAAAACGGCAACTATACTCCTCTTAAAAGCAAAGGCGTAGATACTGGAATGGGACTGGAGCGAATTGCTTCTGTATTGCAAAATGTCCCTACTAATTTTGATACTGATTTGTTTAAGGACATAATAAATTTTGCAGCTTCGCTTATAAATATTGAATATGGCAAAAACGATAAGCATGACTTAGCGCTTAAGATAATAGCAGATCATACGCGCGCAGTTACTTTTGCTATTGGTGATGGAGCGCTGCCGTCTAACGAAGGTAGAGGATATGTAATTCGAAGACTCATTCGGCGTGCAGTTCGGTTTGTATATACTTTAACAGAAAATAAAGCTTTTAGTTCAAAGGAATCTTTGAAAAGCACTGAATCTTACCTGCCCTGTATTTATAAAATTGCAGGTGCAGTAATAGACCAAATGAAAGATGCATATCCAGAGTTAGAACAGAAGCGGGAGCAAATAGAAAAAGTTATTCTTTTAGAAGAAAAGCGCTTTTTAGAAACATTAAAGCAAGGTATGGAATTATTGAGTCAATTAATTGCAAAATCTTTGGAAGAGAAGAGCGCGGTGATTTCAGGTTATGATGCTTTTAAGCTGTATGACACTTATGGGTTTCCACTTGAGCTCACGCGTGAAATAGCAGCAGAACATGGATTATCAGTTGATGAAGAAAAATTTAAAGCTGCTTTAGATGAGCAGCGTAGTCGTTCTAGAAGTGCAAGGCAGGAAACAAAGTACTTAACAAAAGAAGAGGAAATTTATCAACATTTAAAGAGCCGAATGGGAGAGACTAAGTTTGTAGGCTATGATGAGTTTAAAACTAAATCAAAGCTCATCGCTATATTGAAAGATGGCATAGAACAGGATTTTGCAAGTGCTGATGAAAAAGTGGAAGTAATACTGGATGTAACTCCTTTTTATGCTGAAAGCGGTGGTCAGGTATCAGATCATGGCATCATATCGGGAAAAGGTTTTGAAATTGAAATAACTTCAGTACATAAGCCTGTGGAAAACTTTATAGTTCACATTGGAAAAGTGAAGAAAGGCACTGTCAGAACAGGCAGTGAAGTAGAAGCAGCGATAGAAGTTAAGCGAAGATACGATATTATGAGAAATCACTCGGCGGCGCACTTGCTTCATCAAGCTTTAAAAGATGTGTTGGGACAGCATGTAAACCAAGCAGGTTCTTTGATAGAGCCAAGACGCTTGAGATTTGATTTTACTCATTATTCAGCGCTGTCCAAAGAGGAACTTGAAAAAATAGAAGATTTAGTCAACGAAATGATATTCAACAATTTGCCAGTTGAAATTTTTGAGACTACTCTTGATAAAGCAAAAGCAATGGGATCAGCAGCGTTGTTTGATGAAAAATACGGCAATAAAGTTAGAGTAGTAAAGATGGGGAATTTTAGCCTAGAGCTGTGTGGCGGTACGCATGTTAGATTTACTTCTGAAATAGGTGTGTTCAAACTTGTGAGTGAAAGCAGCATAAGTGCAGGAGTGCGACGTGTGGAAGCAGTTACAGGTAGAGGTGTACTTGAATATTTGAAAAGCAAAGAAAAACAGGTACTAAAAATTGCCGATGCTCTAAAAGCAAAACCAGGTGAAGTGATAGAACGAGTGCAGGCGTTGCAAAAAAATATTATAGAATTGGAGAAGAATTTAGAAGCACTGAAAAAAGAAGTGATAAAGCAAAGAGTATCAGAATTATTAGGACAGGTTTATGATTTAAATGGAGTAAAAGTGTTAACTGCGGTTGTTTCAGTTAGCAGTACAGAAGACTTAAAGCAAATGTCAGATATGATAAAAGAAAAACTCACATCTGGAATTATAGTGCTTGGCGCTGCAGTTGGTAAGAAGGCAAGCTTAATAACAGTTGTCACAAAAGATTTATTAGATAAGGGACTGCATGCAGGTAAAATTGTTAAAGAATTAGCAAAGATTGTTGATGGCGGTGGAGGCGGAAGGCCAGACATGGCGCAAGCAGGAGGGAAAAATCCCGATAACTTAAAAAATGCTATTGACTCAGCGCGCAAAGTTATTGAACGTTATCTGACTTAAAAGCAAATTCACCTCATTAATGAACTTAATGAGGTGAATTATTTTATTTTTATGAAAAAGGTTTAAGTTTTATTTGATACTAGCTAAATATGATTTAATTGCTTTCAGAGCAAGAATTGTAATGACCGCAGCAGCATATGAAAACTAGAAAAATTAAAACTAAAAAAATCATAAAAGTGCACTGATTATGGTAGTGATCTCCGTAAAAGCCCATTTTGTATAACCTCCTTTTTTTGTGAGTTTTTAATTACAGTGATATAATATGGCAGTAAGTAATAAAAAGTTACATAAAGAAAAATTAAAAAATTATTTATAAGTTAAAGAAGGGAGGGTGATTTTATGAAAAATGATTTTTCAGAAAACACTGTAATGTTTAAGTTTGAACATGATTCAAATAAAGCTCGTGATATTTTAAAAGAAGTTTGTATTGCTCTTAAGGAAAAAGGATATAACCCAGTAAATCAACTTGTTGGGTATTTTTTGTCAGGAGATCCTGCTTATATTACCAGCCACAAAAATGCACGCAATATAATCAAGCGTATGGAAAGAGATGAATTGCTGGAAGAACTGATTAAGCATTATTTAGATACCCAACAAATAAATTTAAATGGCGGTAAATAAAAAACGGTATATATTTTATTTAAGGAGGATTGTCTTTTTTGAGAATATTGGGTTTAGATATAGGTGATAAGATAGTTGGTGTTTCTATAAGCGATTCTTTAGGGCTTACTGCTCAAGCTTTAAGAGCAATTCAACGCTCAAATGATAAAAAAGATATAGAAGCTTTAAAAAAGATTATTGATGAGTATCAGGTTGAGAGAATAGTTATAGGCTTACCTAAAAATATGAATGGTACGTTAGGAATTCAGGCTGAGAAAATTAAAGAGTTTTCTTGCAAAATTAAAAAGCATGTTGAAGTTCCATTAGAATTTTGGGATGAGCGTCTTACAACTGTAGAAGCAGAAAAACTGCTCATCAGAGCAGATATGAGCAGAAAAAAGCGTAAAAAAGTGATAGACAAACTAGCTGCTACATTTATTTTACAGGGTTACCTTGATAGACAAAAATTATAAAACTTAAGATGATGAGGTGATATTATGTTTGAACATGATGAAGTAATCACATTGATAGACGAAGAGGGACAGGAACATGATTTTACAGTAATCGATATACTTGAAGTGAAAGAACGTGAATATGCTATATTATTACCTGCTGAGGAAGAAACAGATGAAGCAATTATTCTTAAAATTGTGCCTGGTGAAGATGGTAGCGATCTTCTGGTAGATATTGAAGATGATGAAGAATGGGATAAAGTTGTTGCAGTGTGGGAAGAAAAGACTCAAGACGATAATTAAAAATGAAACGAAAAAGAGTGTTATTGCTTGTTTTATTTACATCAATTGTATAATGTTATTCGGGAGAAG
>JAJOKN010000122.1 GCA_021129815.1 Desulfotomaculum sp.
TGGAGCCACCGACCGGGATTGAACCGGTGACCTCATCCTTACCAAGGATGCGCTCTACCTACTGAGCTACGGCGGCACTGGTTGCGGGAGGGGGACTTGAACCCCCGACCTTCGGGTTATGAGCCCGACGAGCTACCAACTGCTCCATCCCGCGTCGTTAAGCATCAAATGGTGGAGGAGGTAGGATTCGAACCTACGTAGGCAAGCGCCGGCAGATTTACAGTCTGCTCCCTTTGGCCACTCGGGCACTCCTCCAAACCAACACAAAGATTGGAGCCGGCGATAGGACTCGAACCTACAACCTGCTGATTACAAGTCAGCTGCTCTACCAATTGAGCTACGCCGGCTTAAGCCTTTTAAAATATCATTGCACTTGCAATGCATTAAGTATATTAACAGATATATTTATCGTTGTCAACACTTAATTTCCCCCAAAACGAAATATATTTCTTATGATAAATCTGGCCGCAAGGATGCAGCCTTCCTCAAATATACATGTTTTATATCTTTTTGAGTTAAATCTGTATTAACGTGCAACATCACTCTTATGCACTTTGGCAATCCGTGTGAAACGCTAAGCTCCTTTGCACATAAAAGCGGCACATGTTCCCAACCTAGCTGCCGTGCTGCAAGTGCTGGAAATTCTGCATTTAAGTCATCAGTCAGCGTTAAAAACACGCTGCATATGTCTTCTATCTTTAAGTCATTTTTATTTACTATTTCTATCAAAAGCTCTTTTGTAGCTTGTAATATCTCTTCAGAAGTATTGTGTTCTACTGTTATAGCTCCGCGAATTCCTCTAACTGCCATGCTGCCATTCCTTCCTTTCATCAAAAATTCAATAGTTATTTTCTGAACGCAATGCGCGATGTCCTAAACCCACAGCTACCTCGTTTAAATGCAACATCCCTACCCCAAAGAACACCGCAACTATTATATGATCTCCTTTTCGTGCAATGCCAATTTTGCCACCTACATTTAAGCCTATTGCTTTTGGCATTATCATAGACAACGCTTCCCGCGTAGCACCTGCAACAGCGCCTTCATCAGCATGTACAGCTCTTATAACTCCTTCGCGCTTTGCAGCTACCACTGCGCGTTCAATTATCTTGTGCACCGACGTTATGAAATCACCACCATAATCCACAGCAGCTGTGCGTATGCCTTCTTTTGCAAATTGCGCCTGATATTCTTTTTCCTGAGCGCGCGAAGTGCTAAGTGCCATGTAAAGCGCAATTCGCGCCACTTCTCTGCTTTCTTCCATACCCAAGAATCCAGCTCCTTAAAGCAAAGCTTTGCTTTAAAATATTTTTTAATCAATCGCAAAACCCAATTATATTATCCTTCAAGTAGTTTCATCCGCTCTTTAAGAGCATTGTGTTTTGTCATGAATTCCTGATGTTTCTTTCGTTCTTTTTCTACTACATCAGCAGGTGCTTTGGCTAAAAACGAATCATTTTTCAATTTTGACTGTACGCGGTTTAAGTCTTTTTCTACCTCTTTTAGTTGCTTTAAAATGCGATCTCTTTCCTTTTCTATATCAATAAGGCCTTTTAACGGTAAAATTATCTCTACACCTGCTGCAGCGCTCACTGCTGCCTGCTCTGGCTTTCCCCTCATCTCTTCTACTATTTCCACGCTTGTGTTTGACAAGAGCTTTATATAATCTTTGTGAGAATTCAACGTTTCCTCGATGCTCTTGTCCTGTGTTATTAGAACAGCCTCTGCCTGCTTCCCAAGCGGCACATTCATTTCTGCACGCAAATGCCTTATACCTGTTGTGATTTCCATTATGAGCTTCATATCGTTCTCAATATTTAAATCCACAAACTCATCGTCATACTCAGGCCATCTCGCAAGCATGATGCTCTCACTTGCATCTAATTTCTGCCATATCTCCTCTGTAATAAAAGGCATAAAAGGATGCAAGAGCTTCATTGTGCCTTTTAACACTTTCAGCAATACATGCTCAGCTATTCTCCTATCGTGCGGTGTGGTTTTATTGTACAACCTCGGTTTTACAAGCTCTATGTACCAGTCACAAAACTCTCCCCAAATAAAATCATATAAAGATCGCGCTGCTTCTCCAAATTCATAGCGCTTGAGGTGCTGAGTAACTTCTCTTACGGTGCTGTGATATCTGCTGAGTATCCACCTATCAGCAAGTGTGAGTTCATCGTGTGCAACTTCATTTAAAATTTCATCGCTCAAATTCATAAGCACAAACCGCGAAGCATTCCACAACTTGTTTGCAAAGTTTCTAACTCCTTCCAATCGTTCAAAGTGAAACCTTAAATCATTGCCGGGAGTGTTGCCAGTTACCAGCATAAATCTCAAGCTGTCTGCTCCATATTTTTCTATCATTTCCAGTGGATCTACACCGTTGCCGAGCGATTTTGACATCTTGCGCCCTTGTGCATCCAGCACAAGCCCGTGCACCAGCACTTCTCTGAACGGTACTTGTCCTGTATGATGCAGCGCAGAAAATATCATACGTGCCACCCAAAAGAATATTATGTCTCGCCCTGTTACCAAAACGTCATTTGGATAAAAATATTTCATTTCAGGTGTGTCTTCTGGCCAACCTAAAGTGGAAAACGGCCAAAGAGCTGACGAAAACCAAGTGTCTAACACATCTGGATCTTGTACCACATCCGCACCGCATTTTTGACATTTGTCAGGTTTTTCAATTTCAGCTGTCATGTAATCACACTGCGTACAATAATAAACAGGTATGCGATGTCCCCACCAAAGCTGTCGCGAAATACACCAGTCACGCACATCTTTCATCCAATTCAAGTAAATCTTAGAAAACCTATCAGGTACAAAGCGAATTTTGCCTTCTTCCACTGCTTTTATAGCTGGCTCTGCAAGAGGCTTCATTCTAACAAACCACTGCTTTGATATCATAGGCTCTATCACCGTGCTGCAGCGATAGCAGCTACCCACTGCATGTGTATGTTCTTCAATCTTCTCAACAAGTCCTAGCTGCTTTAAGTCTTCCACAACTTGTTTTCTGCACTGATAACGATCCATTCCCTTGTATCTGCCAGCCAGTTCTGTCATGCGCGCATTTTCATCCATTACCTTCACACTCGAAAGATTATGACGCCTTGCCATTTCAAAGTCATTTGGATCATGCGCCGGCGTTATCTTAACGCAGCCTGTACCAAAATCAGGATCAACGTATTCATCTGCAATCACAGGTATTTCACGTTCTACAAGTGGCAAAATGAGCGTCTTCCCAATAAACTCTTTGTAGCGCTCATCATGCGGATTTACCGCTACCGCCACATCCCCCAGCATTGTTTCAGGACGCGTGGTTGCTATTATTAGGTGCTTGTCAGGTTCATCTTTAAAAGGATATTTAAAATAATAAAGCTTTCCCTTTTGCTCTTGGTGTTCCACTTCTATGTCAGAAATAGTAGTGCTGCACTTAGGACACCAATTTATTATGTAACTGCCGCGGTAAATCAATCCCTCTTTGTACAGACGTATAAATACTTCTTTAACGGCTCTTGAACATCCTTCATCCATCGTAAAGCGCTCTCTATCCCAATCACACGAAACTCCAAGCTTCCTGAGCTGTTTAGTTATTTTGCTTCCGTATTTTTCTTTCCACTGCCACACCCGCTCTAAAAACTTTTCTCTGCCAAGCTGATGCTTTGTAATGCCCTCTTTTGCTAACTGCGCTTCTACTTTAGCCTGAGTTGCAATGCCAGCATGGTCTGTCCCAGGAAGCAAAAGCGCGCTGTACCCTTGCATTCTTTTAAAGCGTATGATTATATCCTGCAAAGTGCAGTCAAGCGCATGTCCCATGTGCAGCTCACCTGTGACATTCGGCGGCGGCATGACTATACAAAATGGCTCTTTATTTTCGTCCACGCTCGCACTGAAGTATTTGTTTTTTTCCCAGTGAGAATACCATTTATCCTCTACATCTTTAGGATTATATTGTTTGGAAAGCTCCTGCATTGAAAAAGCTAACCCCTTTCTGTAAGATAAGTTAACTTTCAAGCTTTTTAGTGTCTATCTCTTCTTTTATCTTTTTACAAAACTCATCTATGCTCATTTTACCTAAATCCCCATGTTTTCTATGCCTTACGCTTATACAATTTCCTTTCGCTTCCTTATCTCCTGCTATTAACATATATGGTATTTTTTGAGATTGTGCTTTTCGTATTTTGTAGTTCATCTTTTCATTTGCATCATCGATCTGTGCACGCACATTTTGATCTTCCAATGCTTTCAAAATTCTTTTAACATATTCCAAATGCCTATCTGCTATTGGTATCAAAGCCACCTGCACCGGTGCAAGCCATACTGGAAAAGCACCTGCAAAGTGCTCCGTGAGTATGCCTATAAATCGCTCTATGCTTCCAAACACAACGCGGTGTATCATAACAGGCCTGTGTTTTTTGCCATCTTCTCCTATATAAGTTATGTCAAATTTCTCTGGCATCAAAAAATCAAGCTGAATTGTACCGCATTGCCAAGTGCGCCCCAGACAGTCTTCCAAATGAAAGTCTATCTTAGGTCCGTAAAAAGCTCCGTCGCCTTCATTTATAGAATACCCAAGCCCCTTTGCTTCAATTGCTTCTCTTAAAGCATTTGTAGCAAGTTCCCATATCTCATCTGAACCCATGGCTTTTTCCGGTTTGGTAGAAAGCTCAATTCTGTATGGAAGTCCAAATATATTATAAAAATAATCAAAGAGTTCAATCACTCCAATTATTTCTTCCTTTATCTGTGATGGCAGCATAAAAATGTGTGCATCATCTTGAGTAAAGCAGCGCACACGCATAAGGCCGTGCAGCGTGCCGGAAAGTTCATGCCTGTGCACAAGCCCCAGCTCGCACATCCTTATAGGCAGCTCTCTGTAACTGTGCACTTTTGATTTATACACCAAAATGCTGCCGGGACAATTCATCGGCTTTATAGCAAAATCACTCTCATCTATCTTCGTAAAATACATATTTTCTTTATAATGCTCCCAGTGTCCTGAACGCTCCCAAAGCTCTCTGCTCAACATGATAGGAGTACGTATTTCCTGATAGCCGCGCTTTACATGTTCCTCTCTCCAAAAACTCTCAAGTTCGTTCCTTATAACCATCCCTTTTGGATAAAAGAATGGAAAGCCCGGTCCCTCATCCATTACGCCAAATAGCTCCAACTCTTTTCCAATCTTTCTATGATCGCGTTTTTTTGCCTCTTCTATACGGTGCAGATATTCATCCAGCACGGACTTCTTTGGAAAAGAAGTGCCATAAATCCTCTGAAGCATTTTGTTTTTTTCATCACCGCGCCAATATGCTCCAGCAAGACCTGTGAGCTTTACTGCTTTTATTTTGCCAGTGGATTGAACGTGTGGACCCGAACAGAGATCCACCCATTTATCTATGCTGTAGCATGAAAGCTTTTCGTTTTTAAGCTCTTCAATTAACTCAAGTTTATAGGTCTCATTTCGCTCTTTAAACACGTCCACTGCCTCATCATATGAAAGCTCTATCCTCTTAAAAGGAATATCTTCCTTTATGATTTTTTTCATCTCTTCTTCAATTTTCTCTAAATCTTCCGGTGTAAACTTATGATCTGAATCAAAATCATAATAAAATCCATCTTTAATCGCCGGTCCAATAGCAAGTTTAGTACCGGGAAATAAACGCTGTACTGCCATAGCCATTATATGCGCTGTGCTGTGTCTGTACACTTCTTGACCTAACGGATCATCAAAAGTGATTATCTCAACTTCTGCATCCTCATAGATCTCATAATTTAAATCCACAAGCTTGCCATTCACTTTGCCAACTAATGCTTCTTTAGCAAGCTTTTGGCTTATGCTCTTTGCAATTTCATACACCGTAACGCCTTGTTCATACTCGCGCTCACTTTTGTCTTTTAAAGTTACTTTAATCATATACTTGCTCCTCTCTTACAACATATGCGACAAAAAAAATGTAGCTACTCCAAAGTAAATAAATAATGAAAAAATATCATTAAGCGTAGTTATGAGCGGACCAGAAGCAACAGCAGGATCAACTTTAAGCTTATAAAGAACGATAGGTATAACAGTTCCTGCCAGCGTGCCGATTATCAAAGCAAAAAACAGAGATAAGCTTACAACTAAACTCAACATCATATCTTCTTTCCATATATATGCAGCAGTAAATACAAGCAATCCACAGCAAACACCTATGATTATGCCCACGTTAAACTCACGCCATATCAAACGCATTGCGCTTTTAAAGTCCAGTTCATGCGCTATCAATCCGCGCACAACAATGGCAAGCGACTGCGTTCCTGTGTTACCTGTCATTCCAGCAATGAGCGGCATGAAAAACGCAAGTGCAACAATCGTTTGTAATGTATCTTCAAATATGCTCACAATGCTTCCAGTGATCAAGCCTATGAATAAAAGCAGCACAAGCCACGGCAAGCGCCTCACCGCTGCTGTAAGAGCAGGTGTGTTAAAATCTATAGCCCTACCAGATGCAGAAAATTTTTCTATATCTTCATTTGCCTCTTGAATAACTACATCAATTATATCATCTACTGTTACAATCCCCACCATATGATTTTCCTTGTCAACTACTGGCACCGCTATAAAATCGTATTTCTCTATTATTTTTGCTATCTCTTCCTGGTCCATATCTACTGGGACAGATATCACCCTTGTAAACATTATATCTTCTATTTTATCATCTAAATCTGCCAGCAAAAGATCACGGTAAGATACAACTCCCACTAATTTTTTGTTTTCGTCCAGCACATACAAATAATAAATATTTTCTGCTATATCTGCAAATGTCTTTAGCTTTTCTATCGCTTCTCTAACAGTATAATAAGTACGTATCCACACATAGCGGTCAGTCATAATGCCGCCAGCAGTATCCGGCGGATATTCCATTAAGCGCCGCACTTTTTGAGATTTTTCATCTTTTAATATACCTATAAATTCTTTTATTTTATCAGCTGACAACTCATTCAACAAGTCAGCCAAGTCATCATTGTCCATTTCATTCATTACTTTTGACGATTCATCTATACCAAGCTTATGCAGTATATCAAGCTGCAACTCATGTTCTAATTTCTGCAACAGATCTGCAATTTGCTCCGATGACAAAAAAAGCAAAAACTTACGCCTGTACTTTTCAGGCATATCTTTATACAGCTTTGCAATATCATAAGGCTGTAGCTCTTCAATAATTTCATGAAGCTTATCTTTTTTCATTTCTTTTAAACATTTAATTATTAGCAATAGTATCTGATCTTCTGTCATTTTGTCAATCATTTTAAACACCTCATAACTAAAAAAATAATACCTCCAATAAAACGAAAAACTTCCGAAGACTTTCGGAAGCTTCTATATTAGTACAAGAGAAATCAAACCTCCGACTTCTCACCCATCAAACAGCTTAACAACCCTAACACACCACAGGATGATATATGGCATGATGAATTCATCTGTCCTGTGTGCCAAGATGATATTTATCTGGACTGGCCAGAAAATGAAAGAAAAGCTTTAAACCAAAAAGAAGAAGGCGTTAGCTGGAATGAACTCAAACAAGAACTCAACCTTTAATGTACAGTTACTATCCCAACCACGTAATTACCTAAAACGTGTTGATAAAACACTTAAAAAACGCATAGCTGCTGCAATTGAGGCTATTTTTACAAAGTTTATAAATAAACTAGAGCATGCAAAAACTGCATACTTTTTTATTTTTACCTCTATAAAGCTAAAAACAACAACACTAATTATAAAGTGCTTGCCAGAAAAAGTGGCACACTATAGGCGCACATTTTTGATTTTTAAAATTTTTGGTAAGCTCGGAAGCCTTGATTTTATTGGTGGGCGGGAGAGGAATTGAACCTCCGACCTCTTGCGTGTCAAGCAAGCGTTCTCCCACTGAACTACCCGCCCGTTTGTTTCTTAAAAAACAACTAACAAGAGTAATTATAAATGAATACACATCAAAAATCAACCCTCATACCCATACTCCCCAATCGACCTAAACTTTTTATAACGCCTCTCCAATAACTCATCTAGCGACAGCTTTTTTAATTCATTCAAATACTTTTCAATCGAAATCCTTACATATTCTGCTGTCTCCTTATAATCGCTGTGCGCACCTCCAAGCGGCTCTTTTATTATATCATCTATTATTTCAAGATCTAATAAATCCTTAGCTGTGAGCTTCAAAGCCTGCGCCGCTTCCTCAACCCTGCTGGAATCCTTCCACAATATACTCGCACATGCTTCAGGTGATATAACAGAAAAAATCGCATGTTCTTGCATCAATATAACATCTGATGCGCTAAATGCAAGTGCTCCTCCACTTCCGCCTTCACCTACTATAATGGTAATGATAGGCGTCTTAAGTCTTGACATCTCAAACAAACACCGCGCAATAGCTTCACCCTGTCCTCTTTCTTCTGCTCCTATACCGCAGTATGCTCCTGGAGTATCTACAAAGCAAATAACAGGGCGCTTAAATTTTTCCGCCTGTTTCATAAGCCTCAGCGCTTTTCTATATCCTTCAGGATGTGCCATAGCAAAGTTGCACGCCACATTTTCTTTTGTATCCTTGCCATTTACATGTCCTATAACAGTGACAGGCGTACCTTGAAACCTTCCTATCCCTCCTATTACTGCTGGATCGTCTCCATACAAACGGTCCCCGTGCATTTCAACAAAGTCAGAAATTAAAAATCTTATGTAATCTTTCGTTCCCGGCCTATCATGATGTCGTGCTACCTGCACTTTTTCCCAAGCTGTTAGATTTCCAAAAACTGACTTTTTAAGCTCAACTGCTCGTTTCTTTAAATCTTCTATTTCACTATCTAAATTAATATTTCGCTCATCCGCAAATTTTTTTAATTCTCTCAGTTTTTTCTCCAGCTCCAACACTGGTTTTTCAAACTCCAGCAATAAACCCAAAACTAAAAACACCCCTTTTAACAATGAAGCGATAAAATATTTGCAAGTTTATTTTTAAGCTCTTTCCGCTCAACTATCATGTCAATGAAACCATGCTGTAACATGAATTCAGCTCTTTGAAAACCCTGAGGCAGCTTTTGCTTGATGGTCTGCTCTATCACTCTAGGACCTGCAAATCCAATTAGAGCTTCAGGTTCTGCTATTATTATATCTCCAAGTGATGCAAAACTTGCAGTTACTCCCCCAGTTGTAGGATCTGTAAGTACAGCTATATACAAAATTCCTGCATC
>JAJOKN010000018.1 GCA_021129815.1 Desulfotomaculum sp.
TGACAGTTTAATTTTTGTAGAACATCTTTTACAACACAAACTTTCATCAAAGTAATTTCCAAATTATTACTTCCCCCTTCTCATTTGCTCTAGCTTGTCTTTTATTCCCTTTTGCAGTTGATTTTCCAGATAATCATCTGCGGGTTTTGCTTTTAAGACACATCGTCTATTTTCTGATTTAACACATGCTATTAAGCGATAAAATTCTTTAGGAGTTAGTCTATACGCTCCTTTTCCAAAAATCACTCGCTGTTCATCCCAATCAGACGTTATAACGTAAACTCGGCTCTTTTTTGTAAACTCTCCAACTAGCTTTTCTATCAAAGTATCTGCTGTCTCTTGGTATTTAGTATAATACACCATCACGTTATTTATCTTCTCCACATGTTCTACACCAGATTTTACAAGATGTGCATCAAAAACAATAGTAGCTCTTGTGCTAGTTGCAGCCACAAAATCCGATATAATATCTATAAGTTTATCTCTCGTATGCTCAAAATCCATTTTTTCTATTTTTTTGTCCTCTCGCCAAGCATGAATGACATTATATCCATCTACAATATAATGCTCAGACATCTCTATCCTTTGCCTGGGCACGCTGCCGCACCACTTCATACATCAAAAGTGCTGCTGCTACAGATGCATTTAAAGAATTCACATTGCCAAACATAGGAAGCTTAACAATAATGTCGCACTTATCTCTAACCAATCTGCCCAGACCCTTGCCTTCCCCTCCAATAACCAAAGTAATAGGCATATCCAGCGAAACATCCCAAAACAAAACATCAGCATCAATATCCGCGCCCACCACCCAAATATTTTTTTGCTTTAGTTTGTCAATTGTTTGAGCCAAATTAGCAACACGCGCCACAGATACGTGTTCCACAGCTCCTGCAGAAGTCTTTGAAACAGTTCCAGTAAGAGCTACAGATCTTTTCTTAGGTATGATTACGCCATGAACCCCTGCAGCATCTGCAGTGCGGATTATCGCACCAAAATTATGTGGATCATGCAACTCATCCAACATCACAAAGAAGTGGCTATGCTGCACATTGTCAATTAAGCTATCTATGTCAACATATCCCTTTGCAGCTGCAAGAGCTGCCACTCCTTGATGATTGCTTCTCCCAACAAGCTTATCTAAGTAAGTGCGCTTTACATTCTGAACTGGCACATTGTTCCTGCGCGCCATAGAAATTATATCTTTTACTATGTCTTTTTGGCTCGTTGAGAGCAAAACTTTATTGAGCGGTCGTTCTTTTTTTAGCGCTTCAATCACTGGATTTATACCATAGATCAGGTCTTCTTTCATAACTAGCTTTAAACTCCCATTCTAGAGTATTTATCTCTCACTTCCTGCAAACGTCCACAGCTCAAGTGCCCTTCAGGGCAATCCCCAGTCAAACATTTTGGTCCTGATTTTTTAAATACAACTGGTGCTTTTTCTTTTACCAAAGTCAACATTTTATCAGCCACTGCTCTTATTTCCCACTGTGCACGATTGCAGCATCTCAAAGAAAAAAAATGCATGAGTTCTCTTGCATTCATTGTCACAAACATTTTAGTAGCTGCAGCGTTCGGCAATACAAACCGCGCATCCTCATAGGAAGAGCGCTCACCGCCAAGTCGTTCAACCCATTTATCATACCACTTTTGAATAACCTTCATCTGTTCGCAAAACTCATTTACCGCCTCTTCGCCAAGCTCTTCAATTGAAAGAGGTATGACATAGTCAAAACAGCTGTCTTCATTCTGGTCAGAAGTTTCTCCTACGTATCTCTGAGATTGCACGCTAAAACTCGCTATTCGATGTCGCGTGATTTGAGCAAGAAGGCTTCTGGATACCCCTTCAATAGCAAAAGTAAAGCTCACATGTTCAAATGGGGTTAAATGCCCTATCTTAAGAAGTTTTTCTACCAATTCTATGTATTTCTTTTTATCGCCTTCAAATTCATGCACTATATCTTCAACTGGCAGCGGAGAATAACAAAGCCGCGCGCTCATAGCTATGATTTTTTCAGGTTCAGGAGTGTATCTCAAAAGCTTTACATTTAATTTTGCTTTTCCCAATTTCAACATTCCTCACTTTTAACCTCATGTATCAACTGCAAAATGTAGTTCAATCTATCCACATCGCCTTTTAAGTAAAGATATCCTATCAAAGCTTCAAAAGCTGTGCTAAACCTATAATCAGAAATTTTACATTCTTTAGGTGTTCTGGACTTAGCGTTGCGCCCACGCCTCACTATCCTCAACTCCTCATCTTTTAAATGTTCTTGCAGCGCTAGTATCACTTTTGCCTGCGCTTTTGCCCGCACAAATTCAACAGCTTTTTTGTGCAAATTGTCAGCTTTTGCTATACCTTTAGCCACTAAAAAACGCCTCACTACCAGTTCATATACCGCATCTCCAATATAAGCCAGCACAAGCGGCGACAGCAAATTTACATCTTCAAATGCTTCACTGCTAAATTTCAGCTTTTCTGAGTCGTTCATCTGTTTAATTTCCACCTAACTCCTTGTGGTGTATCTTCTAATATTATCCCCAACTCTTTTAAGCGATCTCTTATGCCATCAGCAGTGTCCCAATCCTTTTCCTCTCGCGCTTTTTGCCGCAGATCTATAATTATCTCCATCAGTCTATTTATCAGATTAGAATTTTGCATATTATCTTCATCTGCTTTGCTTTTAAGTTTTCCTGTATCATCTGTTTTAAAAATACCCAGCACTTCATTGAACATCAAAAAAAGCTCCTTAAATCCAAGCAACATCCCCTTAGCTTTTTGATCATTTTCATCCATGCGTTTTAAGAAAATATTGACTTCTTTTACTAAATCAAACCACACTGCAATCGCCAACGCTGTGTTAAAATCATCATCCATCGCTTGTTCAAAGCTTAAGCTTTTTTCAGTCAAAAGTTCCGGTACATTATTCCCTGTTTTATCATCTCTTAAGCTGTCGCTCTTATCAAAGCCTTCCAGGCGCTCGTCCAATAGCTCCCATGCATTTTCAAGCCTTCTAAGTCCGTTCTGGAAAGACTCAAGCTTTTCATCATCAAAGTCAAGCGGACTTCGATAATGGGTAGAAAGCAGATAAAACCTCACTGCCTCAGGCCTAAACTTTTTTAATATATCCCTTACCAAAAAGAAATTCCCTAAAGACTTAGACATTTTTTCTTTATTGACCGTTATAAAGCCATTGTGCATCCAGTATTTTACAAACTGCTTGCCTAACGCTGCCTCTGATTGAGCAATTTCATTTTC
Source organism: Desulfotomaculum sp. (assembly GCA_021129815.1). GTDB lineage: Bacteria > Bacillota > Desulfotomaculia > Desulfotomaculales > Desulfohalotomaculaceae > JAJOKN01. Next base: position 3,263 of record JAJOKN010000018.1, read on the forward strand.
GTGGTGGGGAAAAACCAAATCATACCCTCCACCATGTATGTCAATACAGTCTCCTAAATACTTATGTGCCATTACAGAGCACTCTATATGCCAGCCCGGTCTGCCTTCTCCCCATGGGCTATTCCAGTTGAGTTCGCCTTCCTTTGCTTTCTTCCAGAGCGCAAAATCCAAAGGATCTTGTTTTTTCTCATTGACCTCCACTCTAGCACCTGCCAGCATATCATCAAAGCTTCTGCCCGATAATTTGCCATATCCTTCAAACTTTCTCACCTTAAAGTACACATCGCCTTCTGCTTCATAAGCATAGCCTTTTTCGATCAGCAGTTGGATGAAGTGAATTATATCCGAAATGTTTTCCGATACCAAAGGATGATAATCTGCACGCATTATATTCAACGCATCAGCATCCTTAAAGTATTCTTCAATATATTTCTTGGACAACTCAAGGGGCAAAACTCCCTCTTCCTTTGCTCTATTTATGATTTTATCATCTACATCGGTGAAATTTTGAACATATTTAACCTTATAGCCTTTATGAATCAAGTACCTGCGCACAGTATCGAATACCACAAGCGGCCGTGCGTTGCCTAAGTGTATGTAATTATACACAGTAGGGCCGCATACGTACATGTTCACCTGTCCATCTCTGTGCGGCTTAAACTCCTCTTTTTTTCCAGTAAGCGTGTTGTAAACTTTTAGCAAAAGCCTTTCACTCCTGTTTTTTAGCTTTTAAATCCTCAACTTGCTTTTCTAAATCGCTTATGCGCTTCTTCAAATCAGTTATCATTTCCATAACAGGGTCAGGAAGTAAATCATGTCTCAAGTCTATTTCGCTTGCTCTCGCAACTCTCTGACCATCTTTTTTAACTATTTTCCCTGGCACCCCTACTACCGTACAGTTAGGTGGTACTGGCTTTAACACCACTGAGCCTGCACCTATCTTGACGTTGTCCCCCACTTCAAATGATCCTAACACTTTAGCCCCTGCACTTATGACCACGTTGTTTCCTATGGTAGGATGCCTTTTGCCTTTTTCCTTGCCAGTACCGCCAAGCGTCACTCCTTGATATATCGTTACATTGTCACCTACTTCCGCTGTCTCACCTATCACAACACCCATTCCGTGATCTATAAAGACTCCTTTTCCAATTTTTGCTCCTGGATGAATCTCAATTCCCGTTAGAAATCTAGATACTTGAGAAACTATGCGCGCTAAAGTAAAAAACTTCTTCTTATACAAAAAATGAGCCACCCTGTGCATTATAAGCGCATGCAAGCCTGGATAAGTCAAAAGCACTTCCAATGTGCTCTTAGCTGCTGGATCTCGCTCAAAGATCACCTTTATATCTCTTCTTATATCATCAAACAAGTCTGTTCACTCCCAGTAAGCTCACACAATCTCAAGCGCCCTGTCCAACCGCTTTATTAAACAATCCTTTCCCAAAATATCGATTATCTGGTACAGTTCAGGTCCGCTTTTCTGCCCTGTTAGAGCAACTCTAACAGGCATAAACACTTTCTTACCTCCAAACCCCAGCGTTTTTGTCAAGTCCTTTAAAAGTTTCTTTGCTGTTTCTTCATCTAAATGCCCAAGCTCACTTACTTTTTCTTTAAGCGTATTTAATACTTGTTTAACTTGTTCTCCAGATAAAATTTCTTTTGCTTTTTCATTCAACTCTATGTCTTCATAAAACATAGCTGCATGTTCTGTAATTTCAGAAAGATAGGATAAATATTCTCGAGTTGCTTCTACTACCTTTCTTGCTTTTTCAATTTCACCAGCAGTTGCTTTATCAGAAACATATCCTGCTTTTTTTAGATACGGCAGGCACAGCTCAGTTATATAATCTATATCGCTGTTTCTAATGTAATAGCCGTTTAACCAGTTCAACTTTTCGATATCAAACACTGCAGGGCTTTTAGACACTCTCTCAAGTGAAAACAACTGTTTGAGTTCATCTGTACTGAATATTTCCTCTTCTTTTCCTGGTGACCATCCCAATAGAGCTAAAAAATTCACTAAAGCCTCTGGAAGATAGCCTTTTTGTCTGTATTGTTCAATAGACGTAGCTCCATGCCTTTTTGACATCTTGCTCCTATCGGGACCTAATATCAGCGAAATATGGGCAAAAACAGGCACTTCCCATTTGAGAGCATCGTAAATCAAAATCTGCCTTGGCGTGTTTGATAAGTGTTCCTCCGCACGAATAACATGAGTGATTCCCATCAAATGATCATCAACTACCACTGCAAAATTATATGTAGGAATGCCATCAGATTTCATTATTATGAAATCCCCTATGCCTTCACACTCAAACTCCACCTTTCCTCTCACAATATCGTTTACACAAATAATGCCTTCATCTGGCACTTTAAACCTCACAACAGGCTTCCTGCCGCTTTTTTTCATCTCGTTTATGTCTTCTTCACTCAAATACCTACACCGTCCGGAGTACTTTGGCATTTGTCCTTTTTTAAGCTGCTCTTTGCGCTCTTCTTCTAATTCTTTCTCAGTGCAGTAACAATAATAAGCAAAACCCTCTTCAATGAGTTTATTTGCATAATCACAATACATGCTCAAGCGTTCTGTCTGCCTATAAGGGCCACAATTCCCCCCAATTTCAATCCCTTCATCCCAGTTGAGCCCCAGCCATTTCAAGGAATCTAGAATATTGCGTTCTGATTCCCTGCTAGAGCGCTCTAAATCAGTATCTTCTATTCTCACTATAAACGTACCGCCATTTTTTCTAGCAAAAAGCCAGTTAAACAGCGCAGAACGCGCTCCTCCTATGTGTAACGGTCCTGTAGGACTCGGTGCAAATCTAACCCTAACTGTCAAGTTTATTCCTCCCTTTCATTAACATAGCCGCGCTCTTTGCTGCTATGCCTTCCTCTCTGCCTACAAATCCTAGCTTTTCCGTTGTGGTAGCTTTTATGTTGACAACGTTTTCGCTAATTTTTAACGCCCTAGAGATATTGCTCCTCATTTGAGGTATATACGGCGCGATGCGCGGCTTTTGGGCTATGATTACCGCGTCGATATTGATCACCGAATAACCACTGTCAAACACTATTTCCCCTACCTTTTTCAACAGGTCTATGCTGTAAGCACCTTTATATTTGTCGTCTGTATCTGGAAAGTGCATACCTATATCCCCTAAGCCAGCAGCGCCTAACAGCGCATCCATTACCGCATGCACAAGTACATCTGCATCGGAATGCCCTTCCAACCCCAAACGATGCGGTATTTCAACTCCACCTAAAATCAAAAGACTATTTTCTACAAGCCTATGTACATCATAACCTATTCCTATCCTGAAATTACAGTTTTTTTCACTTTGTAAATTTATCTCTCTATCTTCGCTTAAAGCCTTGCAAGCCTTTATTTTTTCCCTTCGCTTGAGTATCTCCTCTGCCAAGATCATATCTTCTGGCGTTGTGAGCTTTATATTTTCGTAATCACCTTCAACAACATGAACATCATACCCAATATTCTCCACTAGCGACGCATCATCTGTACCTAAAAACCCAACCCGCATAGCATGCTTATAAGCCCTTTTTAAAATGCCATACTTAAATGCCTGCGGTGTTTGCACCGCCACAAGCTTATCCCGTGGCAAAGTTTTTGCTACAATATTTCTTTCATCTATCAGCTTCACAGTATCCTTAACCTTTACTGCGCAGATAGCAGACCCGTATGCTTTGGCTGCATCAATAGTCTTAATGAGTACTTCCTGCGTTAAAAGCGGCCTCGCTCCATCATGAACTACAACAATATCTTCTTCATCTGCCAAGCTCTCCAAAGCAACTAAGCCCTTGTAAACCGACTCTTGCCTTGTAACGCCGCCGCTGACAAACAAGACATTGCTACAGTCCATATCCTCCAGCACTTGCCTGCATATATCTATGTCCTCTTCAGGCACTACTAATGCTATGTTACCTATAAGATCATTTTCTAAAAAAACACTTAGCGTATGACAGATCACATATGAGCCACAAAGTTTTAAATATTGTTTTTTTGTTTTAGCCTTCATACGATTGCCCGCGCCAGCTGCTGGAATTATAACATACACATTAGCCAATTATATTCGCCCCACTGTTGTAATTAGAAGATTTCTTATAGTCCTTTGATTTGATTTTGGCAAATATCATTCTGCCTGCTGCTGTCTGCAACGCGCTTGTAACCAGCACATCTATAGTTTTACCGATGTACTTCTTTCCACCTTCTACTACTATCATAGTACCATCTTCCAAATATGCAAGTCCTTGTCCGCTTTCTTTTCCATCTTTCACAATGCTGACCTTCATTTCCTCCCCAGGCAACACCACAGGTTTTACAGCATTAGCAAGTTCATTTATGTTAAGCACTTTAACCCCTTGAAGCTCTGCTACTTTATTTAAATTGTAATCATTCGTCAATATTTTAGCGTTTAATTTTTTAGCTAATTTCACAAGCTTTTCATCTACTTCATGAACATCCGACAAATCTTTAACATCGTCATAAATCTGTACCTTAATACCAGATATATTCTTTCTCATATGATTTAAAATATCAAGTCCACGCCGTCCTCTGTTGCGCTTTAATATATCAGAAGAATCTGCTATGTGCCTCAACTCATTGACAACAAAGCTCGGCACTACGAGCGTTCCTTCTAAGAATCCGCTTTCACAGAGCTCCACAACACGACCGTCAATGATTGCACTGGTATCAAGTATTTTAACAGACCGCACTTCGCTATCAGCTGTTGCCTTTAAAGACTTCTCTTTCATAAAACGCAAAACTCCTGCCAGCCAATTGAGTAGCTCCTCTCGCTTCTTAACTCCTGCAACAAGTCCTAAATAGCCCAACAGCGCTGTACTTACAAGCCATACAACTTTCCCAATAACACCCATTTGAGATAATATAGTTCCAAGTAAGTTTGCAATTATAAGCCCTAAAATGAGTCCAAGAGCGCCCATAACCACATCTGATGCATGAGCCTTCGTCAATTGTTGATCAACATATTTAGCAAACTTTTTAAAAAAATCAATTATGCCATTTGATGAAAAAACGCCTAACAAAGCACCCAATGCAATGCCAAAAATTACAAGTCCTATTTTAAAATTTTCTATACTCTCGGGAATTTCTATAAGGTTCATATCCAAAAATAAAAAACCGAGATATCCTCCAATTGAAGCAAACAATACAATTAACAACCCACTCAAAAACTTTTTAAGCATTTTTCTCCCCCCCCTTTCTCATAAAACTCAAATTAAAAAACGTCAGATCAATTTTCTGACGCCAAAAGCTTTTTAGCATATCATGCAAGCGCTTGCTCAATCATATATTGAGCTTTTTTCTCCTCAATTTCTGCAGCCAATACCAGTTCGCTTATCAAAATTTGTCGAGCATTTTCCAGCATCTTTCGTTCTCCTGAGGATAAACCTCTCTCCATTTCTCTCTTAATCAGATTGCGCACAACCTCTGCAACTTCAAATATATCGCCACTTTTTATTTTCTCCATGTTCGCCCGATATCGCCTGTTCCAGTTGGCAGACATGTTAGTAGTATCTCCGCTTAAGATTCCTATTACACGTTTTATACCATCTTCATCTATAACCTCACGCAAGCCAATATTGTTAGTTTTATTTATTGGAATCATAACTTTCATGTCACTTATGGGAAGCCTCAATACATAATACTTGCGCTTTTCGCCCAATATTTCCCGTTCCTCTATGGCTTCAATAATGCCTGCTCCATGCATCGGGTAAGCAACCTTATCCCCTACTTTAAACAATACAA
>JAJOKN010000088.1 GCA_021129815.1 Desulfotomaculum sp.
AAAAGAGATATACTTTGTTGGCAATAAAATTTAGCGAACGAGAAAAAAACATAGTTGGTTTTGAGTGGGAGAGGGTTTAGAATGTGCTAAAAAATGCCGAGATAAATAAGCAGATAAAGATTAAGGAAGGCTTTTACTTTATTAGGGAAAAAATTTAAATTTTTATATAATTAAAAAATATTATTTCAATTGAGGTGTTGAATGTGTTTGATAATAAATCGATATTAGTTACTGGTGGGACAGGATCCTTTGGCAAACAGTTTGTAAAAACTATACTTAAAAAATACAAACCAAGAAGAGTGATAGTGTTTTCTCGAGATGAGCTAAAGCAATTTGAAATGCAGCAGGAGTTCAACTCGCTTGCGATGCGCTACTTTATCGGTGATGTACGAGATGTAGATCGCTTAAAACAAGCTATGCGCGGCGTTGACTATGTAGTTCACGCTGCTGCGTTAAAACAAGTACCTGCGGCAGAGTACAACCCAATGGAATGCATAAAGACCAACATAAACGGAGCTCAAAATGTCATAATTGCTGCCATTGAAAACGAGGTAGAAAGAGTTATAGCCCTTTCTACTGATAAAGCAGCAGCTCCAATAAACTTATATGGAGCTACAAAGCTTGCATCGGACAAGCTATTTATAGCTGCCAACAACATCACGGGAAGGCGCAAAACTAGATTCAGCGTAGTTCGCTATGGAAATGTCGTAGGCTCTCGTGGTTCAGTCGTGCCGTTTTTTAAAAAACTAGTTAGTGAAGGAGCTAAGGAGCTGCCTGTTACTCATCCTGAAATGACGCGCTTTTGGATTACCCTTGAACAAGGCGTTGAGTTTGTGATAAAAAGCTTTTATAGGATGCAAGGAGGAGAGCTTTTTGTTCCGAAAATTCCTTCTATGAGAATTATGGACTTGGTGGAATCAATTGCGCCGGGCATATCTGTTAAGATAATCGGCATCCGGCCGGGAGAAAAGCTTCACGAAGTCATGATAACTTCTGATGATTCGTATCGCACGTTAGAGTTTCACGACCATTATGTAATACAGCCTACTATTTCTTTTACGCGTAAAATCAATTATGAAATAAATGCTTTGGGAGAAAGAGGTGTGCCTGTTGAACCGGGATTTGAGTATAACTCTGCTAACAATCCGGTATTTTTGACAGTTGAACAACTGAGGAAGATGAATAGCGATGAGGAGAGAGAGGGATAAATGAAATACATACCTTATGGCAGGCAAAACATAAACGAGCAGGATATAGAAGCAGTGATAGAAGTGCTAAGGTCCGACTGGATCACTCAAGGTCCTGCTATTGAGCGTTTTGAGCGTGCTGTCGCAGAATATTGCGGCACTAAATATGCTGTCGCGGTTAGCAGCGCAACTGCTGCGCTTCACATTGCCTGCCTAGCTGCTGGCTTAAAACCCAAGGACATACTTTGGACATCTCCAAACACATTTGTAGCTTCTGCTAACTGCGGGTTGTACTGCAAAGCTTTTGTGGACTTTGTTGATATAGACAGCCGAACTTATAACATAAGCCTAGAAAAGCTAGCAGAAAAACTTAAATTAGCAAAAAAGAAAGGCAAGCTGCCAAAGGTTCTAATACCTGTGCACTTTGCAGGACAGTCATGCCAGATGAAAGAGATAAGAGAGCTAACAAAAGAATACGACATAACCATCATTGAAGACGCTGCCCACGCTATAGGCGGCAAATACCTAGGTCAAAAAATAGGCTGCTGTGCCTATTCCGATATGACAGTCTTTAGCTTTCACCCTGTAAAGATAATTACAACTGGCGAAGGAGGAATGATAACTACCAATTGCAAAGATTTATATGAAAAACTTATGCGTTTGCGCACGCACGGCATTACCCGCAACAAAAGTCAAATGGAAGGAGAACCACACGGTCCTTGGTATTATCAGCAAATTGAGTTAGGTTATAATTACCGTATTACGGATATCCAAGCTGCTTTAGGCTTAAGCCAGCTAAAGCGCATAGATGAATTTATAAAAAGAAGACATGAACTGGCAAATCGCTATAACAACGCACTAAAAGACTTGCCGCTGATTTTACCTTGGCAACATCCGGATATTTATTCTGCTTATCATCTTTATGTGATTCAACTTGATACGCAAAAAACGACCAAAACACGGCGATATGTGTTTGAAGAGCTCAGGAAAAGAGATATTGGCGTAAACGTGCATTACATTCCCGTTCATACTCAGCCATATTACAAAAAGCTGGGCTTTAAGGAAGGGGATTTTCCTGCAGCAGAAGAATACTACAGCAGAGCAATAACTCTGCCTTTATATTACGACCTTACAGAAAAAGAGCAGGATTATGTGATTGATGTGTTGAAGAAAACACTTTTATGATATATGTTATTGCTTTATGTCTAACTGGTTTGAAGATGTCTTGGATACGCTAAGTATCAAGCTGGAGGCTTTAAAAATTTATCAATCAGAGATGCGCAAGCTATGCGCTCAATTGAAGCTGTAGAACATCTTGCAAGGTGGAGAGGGGCATCAGCTAGGGTAAAAGCAGCAGAAGCATTTGTTTTAGGAAGAAATTTAGCATAAGCTTTTATTTTTAAAAAATTCAAGGAGACGAATATACTTAATGAAAGAAATTACTATTTGCAATGTGAAAATCGGTCTAAATCATCCGCCGTTTATCGTTGCTGAGATGTCTGGCAATCACAATCAATCGCTTGAGCGAGCGTTAAAAATAGTAGAGACAGCAGCCAAAGCTGGTGTTCATGCTGTAAAGCTTCAAACTTATACAGCAGGCACAATGACCTTAGATATTGAAGAAGGGGAATTTTACATAGATGAGCCGGGCAACTTATGGCGAGGGCAATCTTTATATAAGTTATACCAAAAAGCATACACGCCGTGGGAGTGGCACAAGCCCATTTTTGATAAATGCAAAGAGCTAGGGCTAATATGCTTTAGCACGCCTTTTGATGAAACAGCTGTTGATTTTTTGGAATCTCTAGATGTGCCGTGCTACAAGATAGCAGCATTTGAAAATACTGATATTCCGCTGATACGCAAAATTGCTAAAACAAAGAAACCAATGATTATTTCAACTGGAATGGCTACCGTGGCAGAGCTTGATGAAACAGTGCGGGCTGCAAGAGAGGAAGGATGCGATGACATAATACTTTTAAAATGCACCAGCACTTATCCTGCATTGCCGGAGAACTCAAACTTACGCACTATACCGCATATGCGAGAGCTGTTTAAGTGTCAGGTGGGTTTATCAGACCACACTTTAGGCATAGGAGTAGCAGTAGCAGCTGTTGCTTTCGGCGCAGTATTAATTGAAAAACACTTTACTCTTTCAAGAGCTGAAGGTGGAGTTGATGCAGCGTTTTCTATGGAGCCAGAAGAGATGCGTGCTTTAGTTTTAGAGACTGAGCGAGCTTGGCAGGCATTGGGAGAAGTGAAATACGGCTACGTTGAAGCAGAAAAAAACTCTGTAAAATCAAGGCGGTCTTTGTATGTGGTAAAAGATATGAAAGCAGGAGAAGCTTTTACAAAAGAAAATTTAAAAACAATACGCCCCGGACTTGGGCTGCCGCCAAAATATTATGATATTTTGCTTGGCAAGAAGGTAAAAAGAGATGTTAAAAAAGGCACGCCTGTGAGCTGGGACTTGATATAAATAATTATAAAGGAGAATTGTTTTTATGAAAGATTTAAAAACAGCCATATACGGAGCAGGAAGCATTGGAAAAAAGTTATTAAAGGTTTTTAATAAAAAAAATATAAAGGTAGATTTTTTTATTGATCAATATACTGACAAAGCAGACTTAGGGGGTATACCTGTTTATAGATTAAAAGATGCGCCTAGAGATGCTGTTGTTTACGTAACTGTTGTGGATAGCGTTTCTAATAATATACCTAAATCAGTTATGGAAATAATAGATGACAGATATTGGTTTTCTTCTAATGTTTTGTCTGAGTGCGGCTTTTTTAAAGTGATAGATTTTGCAGACACACTAAAGCAATTTCCAGAAGTTATTAAAGAGTTTTTGGAAGATGAGAAGTTGTGGTGGTGCGAGGAAAAGAGCAAGATGTTAAATTATCAAGAATTGGAAAAAATGAGAGAACTTTTAAGGGATAAAGAGAGCAAGGATATATTAAACAAACTGGTAAAATTTAGAGAAAGTCTCAGCTATGAATTTTATCCTTTTCCTACAAAAGAAGTGCAGTATTTTCCAAAAGAAATTATTCCAAGAAGCTGGAAAGAGATTAACTTTGTAGATGTTGGTGCTTTTACAGGTGATACCTTGCCGTGGCTGTTTTATTTTTATGAAAATAAAGTAAAATCAGTTGTGTGCTTTGAACCAGATAAAGAAAACGCTATAAGGTTAAGCAGCACTATAGAAAGATTAAAAAAACTATATCCTAAAACAGAATTTATAACTGTTCCTGCAGCGGTGTGGGATTCTGAAGGTTTTATTGGGTTTGATTTTAAGGCTGCTGGCTCTAAGGTATGCGAAGATTCAAAAAATATTGTTCCGCTAGTTACTCTTGATAAAGTGCTGTCCGGTTATTCCCCGACGTACATAAAGATGGACATAGAAGGTGCTGAGTTAGAAGCAATTAAAGGAGCAGAAAAACTGATAAAAACAGCAAAGCCATACTTGGCTATTTCAATTTACCACAAGCCAGAAGACCTATGGCAGATTCCATTGTTCGTAAGCGAGAGATTTTCTTTTTATGATCTTTACATTAGAGTTCATGGGAATTTTGGACTTGAGACAATTCTTTACTGTGTGTCTAAAAGGGACTTTTAAGGAGGCTTATATAACTTTGTTCAAATTGGGCATATTGGGTGGCGGGTTAAATTCTGTAGTAGGTTATGTGCATTTTGTTGCCAGTCAAATGGACAATAAAATGGAAGTGGTTTCAGGAGTTTTTAGCAGAGATGTTGAAGTAAATAAAAGTACAGCACGATATTGGAAAGTGGAACGATTTTATGATTCTATAGATGATTTTATAAAAAACGAGATGGGCAAGTTAGATGTTGTTTCAGTATTGCTACCAACTCCTGAACACTTTGAAGTAGTAAAAAAACTGCTTGAAAATAATTTTGCTGTTATATGTGAGAAGCCGTTATTTTCTTCGTTAGATGAATTTTATGAGTTAGAAAAAGCTGTAGATATTAGCGATAAGTTCCTTGTAATAACTTATAATTACATTGCTTATCCAATTCTTTACGAGCTTAGAAAGATGATTTTAGATGGTGTTTTAGGTAATATAATCAATGTTCACCTAGAAATGCCGCAAGAGAGTTTTTTGAGGCCTCCTAAGTTTGTGGATTATCCGCCGAAGTGGCGGAAAAAAGACGGCAGAATTCCAGGGATAGCATTAGACTTGGTATCTCATTTGCTTAGTTTATCAAAATATCTTGTAGATAAAAAGGTGACGACGGTTTATTCCGCGTTTAATTCATTTTCTCCTTATGATGTAGCTGATGATGTAAAGGTGTTATTTGACTACGAAGATAAAGCAACTGGTTTTATGTGGGCGAGCAAGGTAGCTCTTGGCAACAGAAATGGAATGAAAATAGCTGTTTATGGCACAAAAGCTTCAGCTGTGTGGATTCAAGAAGAACCTGAGAAGATAATTTTAAGCTACAGCGATGGGAGAAAGTGCATTTTTGATAGAGGAAGCGAGCTTGAAATTTCTAAAGTTAGGATATTCAATCGGATGTCTGCAGGACATCCTGCAGGATTTATAGAAGCTTTTGCAAATCTTTATTGTGAAATAGCAGATGCATTGGAGAGTTATTTAAGAGGAGAAGGATATGGCGATAGCCCTTTAATATGGACTTATGAAAAAGAGAAAGAAAATTTTAAAATTTTAGATGCAATTGTGAAATCATTTGAAAACGGTGAGAGGGTGAGGTTATGAAAATAGGAGCAATCATCCAAGCAAGAATGTCTTCTACTAGATTACCGGGAAAGGTTTTGAAATTTTTGCCTTATGACAGTGAAATAACTGTTTTAGAACAAGTGATAAGGCGAACTAAAAAATCTAATTTGGTTGATGAAATAATTATAGCTACTACTACAGGTGCAGAAGATGACGATATAATAGCGATTGCTAAGAAGGAAGATGTCAAGTGGTTTCGCGGAAGCTTACTTGATGTGTTAGAAAGATATTATTTAGCAGCTAAGGAAAACAAGTTAAATGTTATATTGAGAGTTACAAGCGATTGCCCTTGTATAGATTGGGATGTTATGGATAGATCGCTTGAAAAGCTATTAAAAGAAAATTTGGACTACGTAGGCAGCAGCGGCCACCCAAGAGGATGTGGAGATGTAGAGTGTATGACGTTTTCTACACTTGAAAGAACGCATTTGGAAGCAGATAAGGATTTTGAAAGAGAGCATGTATGCCCGTATATTTACAAAACAGCACCGCATAAGTTTAAAATAGGCGAGATAAAGGCAAAAGAAAAGCTCTTTGCGCCTGATATAAGAGTTACGTTGGATACTTTAGAAGACTATGCTGTGCTGTGTGCAATATTTGATTTTCTTTATGACAAGAACCCATTTTTTCAAACTCAGGATGTAATAGAGCTTTTCAACAAAAAGCCATGGCTTAAGTTCATAAATCAACACGTCGTTCAAAAGACTGTTGGTTAAAAGACGAAAGAACCAAAAGACAAAAAGATTAAAAGGCTGCAAGATTAAAGGATTACAAGATATTAAGAAGTATAGGGGTAATTTTATGTGGAAATAAGTGTTGTGATTTTAACAGAAGCAGGAAATAAAAGGGGATTAGGGCATCTTGTGAGGTGCTCAAGCATTTACGAGGCTTTTTGTGAAAAGGGAATAAAGCCTGAAGTATATGTTGATGTAGAAGGGGCTATAGACTATCGCTACAGCAATTTTAGCTATAAAAAAATAAATTGGCTTGAAAACAAAAGCAAAATTCTGGGAATTTTAGAAAAAGCAGACGTTGTAATAATTGACAGTTACTTAGCAGATCAATCTTTTTATGAAAAAGTTTCAAGGAAAGCTGCAGTTCCGGTATTTATAGATGACACTGCTAAAATTGATTATCCAAAGGGGATTGTTGTGAACAGCTCTTTATATGCTTCAAAGTTGTTTTCAAAAAAGAAGGAAAACAACGAGTATCTTTTGGGATGTAAATACATACCTTTAAGAGCTATATTTAAAGAATCTCGTGATAGAGTAAAAAATAGTATTGAAAACAATCAGATACTTATTATGTTTGGTGGTACTGACATTGCAGGGTTGTCTGAAAGAATTTTAAAGTTGTTGTGCGAAAGCGATTTTGAGGATGCTAAAAAAGTAGTGGTAAGTGCAACTAGATTGGATTTTGCGAATAATATTGCTGGGAGTTTTCGCAATGTAGAAATATTATGTAATCCTGAACCTCAAACGCTTGCTGATAAAATGGCTTCTAGCAGTGTAGCGATCTCAGCTGCTGGGATGACACTCTATGAGCTTGCGTATTTGCAAATACCTACTATTGCTGTATGCGTTGCTGATAACCAAAAGCGCGGGCTTTTAGAATTTGTAAAAATAGGCTTTGTTGAAGAGTTTTTGAGCTGTGATGATGCGGATTTGCTGGAAAAAATAAAATGTCGTTTGAGTTTTATGATTGCAAATTATGATAAAGTAAAGGAACAGGCACAGGTGGGAAGGCAGATAGTAGATGGACGAGGAAGTGAAAGAATAGTTAGGAGAATAATGGAGGTTTACAATGAAAAAAGCATTAATATTGGGCGGCAGCCATAGAGATATCCCGCTTATTATGGCTGCTAAAAAACTGGGTTTTTTTGTAATAACTTTAGGAGATAGGGATTACTACATAGGGCATAGGTTTTCTGATAAAAATTATAAAATAGATTTTACTGACTTAGAAAAGGTTTCAAAAGTAATTGAAGCAGAAAAGATAGATGTGCTTATTCCGGGGTGTGGAGAAAAAGCTCTTTTAAATACAGTGATTTTGGGAAAAAAGTACAAGATTGGAAATTTTGATTCATTAGAAGCAGTAAATATAATACATGACAAATGGAAGTTTAAGGAATTTTGTCAAAAAAGGGGTATTAATGTTCCTAAAGGGGTAAAGATAACTTCTTGTGAAAATACTGTGCTTGAAAACATTTCGCTTCCTTGTATTGTAAAGCCTTTAAATCTTTCAGGTGGAAGAGGAGTTTGCGTTGTTAAGAGTAAAGATGAGCTAAAAAGTGCTGTTAAACACGCTCTGGAAGTTTCTGAAAACAATGAAATATTGATAGAGGAATTTATTGACGGTGAGCTCTTGGCTTGTTCTGTGTTTGTGAGAAATGGACGGATTGGTTATAGTTTTGTTGGGAAAGATGATGTGTACTTGAATAAATACTTAGTTTCATCTGCTTATCTCATTGAGATAAAAGATGAAGTTTTAGGGAAACTCAAGCAGAATGTAGAAAAAATAATTGCTGATTTAAGTTTAAAGGACGGACCTTTTCATTTGCAGTTTATCTTAAAAGACGATATTCCATACATAATTGATGTGACGAGGAGAATTCCCGGCGATCTTTATCCATATTTAATTGAGTTTTCAACAGGCATAAGGTATTCTGAGGCAGTTGTAAAAGCTTATATAGGAGATAACATTGATCCAACTTTGCTTAAAGAAAAAGAAAAAAAGTTTATAATAAGACACTGCATAATGTCTTCAAAAAATGGTGTTTTAAAAGATATTTTGGTTGATAAAGAGGTTAAGGGGAAAATAATATACGAGCTTTATTTGATAGAAAAAGGGACAAATATAGATAACTATTTGCGACAGCAGGTTGGTATTGTTTTTCTTGAATTTAATTCAGAAAAAGAAATGATAGAAGCAGCAAAGAAGATAAACGAGCTGATTTTTTCAGTTATTGTGTGAGGTATAAGTTATGCCAATTCAAAATAAAAATTGCAATTGAAGTTATCAAAATAAAGTTGCGTAGTAATTGTTTATAGAATAATAATTTAAAATTGGCCTTGTCTCAAAGGGGATAGTTT
>JAJOKN010000072.1:0-2621 GCA_021129815.1 Desulfotomaculum sp.
GAGCGCATCCTTGGTAAGGATGAGGTCACCGGTTCAATCCCGGTCGGTGGCTCCAGCTTTTAGAGCGTGGCGGTGTAGCTCAGGTGGTTAGAGCACACGGCTCATACCCGTGGAGTCGCTGGTTCGAGTCCAGCCACCGCTACCACTTAATTATTAAAAGCGTCAATGCAGTTTTGTAGTGAAAATCGGGAATTATTGCATACAAGCGTAATGTAAAAGCGGGAAATTCCCGCTTTTTAGTGTTTTTTGTTTTAAGATTGGTTTTTGGTTGCAGGTAAATTAGGAGGTGTATAGGTTTTGCGAGTAGATGTTACTCTTGCTTGCTCTGAGTGTAAGAGAAGGAACTATATCACTACTAAAAACAAAAGGAATAATCCAGATAGGTTAGAGTTGAAAAAGTACTGCAAATTTTGCAAAACTCATACCGTACACAAGGAAACAAAGTAGTGTATTGATCCAATGATAGTTAAATCATTGTTTAAGGATGTGGCAGTGAGTTATGTTGTTTTTGAAAAAACAAGCCAGTAGTGAAAGCGGCAGTATATTGGATAAAGCAAGGCAAATGGTGAACAAAAAAGGTGATAATAAAGCCAGCAAATCAAGTGCATCTAAAAAAGGCGCCAAGGGATTTTTTGGTAGCATTAAAGATTTTTTGATAGGTGTTAAGATCGAGCTGAAGAAAGTATATTGGCCAACTCGACGTGAAACGATGATTTATACAGGTGTAGTTTTGGGGACGGTTGCTTTTGTTATGCTTCTTATATGGCTTTTTGATGATGTGCTTACATATGCTCTGTCAATTATTGTTAATTAAGTGAGGTCAGTGTGTTTGATGGAAAAACATTGGTATATTATACATACTTATTCTGGGCATGAAAACAAAGTAAAAGCAAATCTAGAAAAACGCATTGCCTCTATGAATATGGAAGACAAGATTTTTTGTGTACTCATACCTACAGAGGAAGAAGTTGAAATTAAAAATGGCCAAAAAAGAGTTATACAAAAGAAAGTTTTTCCAGGATATATTTTAGTAGAGATGATCATGACTGATGATTCTTGGTATGTGGTGCGCAACACTCCAGGAGTAACGGGATTTGTGGGGTCCGGCACCAAGCCTATTCCACTTAGTGAAGAGGAAGTAAAAGCAATTGTGAAGAAACCGGGTCAAGATAAAGCACAAATTGTTGTTGACTTTTCAAAAGGTGAAAGTGTTAGAATTAAAAGCGGTCCGTTTGAGGACTTCATAGGTACGGTGCAGGAAATTTACCCTGAAAAAGGTAAAGTTAAGGTAGTTGTATCTATGTTTGAGCGTGAAGTTCCGATGGAATTGGATATATCGCAAATGGAAAAAATAAGCTAGGCTGCAAAGGAGGTGTGTTTGGATGGCTAAAAAAGTGGCTGCAGTTATAAAGTTACAAATTCCAGCTGGTAAAGCTTCTCCTGCTCCACCTGTTGGACCTGCATTGGGTCAACATGGAGTTAATATTATGGCTTTTGTAAAGGAATATAACGATAGAACTGCTAATCAAGCAGGTTTAGTTATTCCAGTTGAAATAACTGTATATGAAGATAGGTCATTTTCATTTATAACCAAAACTCCACCAGCATCTGTATTGTTGAAAAAAGCAGCTGGCATTGAAAAGGGTTCGGGAGAACCTAATGTAAAGAAAGTAGCTAAAGTATCTAAGTCTAAAATAAAAGAAATTGCTGAAATGAAAATGCCTGATTTAAACGCAGCTAGCATTGAAGCTGCAATGAGCATGATAGAAGGTACTGCTCGCAGTATGGGGATTGAAGTTGTAGACTAATAATGAATAATGTGGGAGCTCACTATTTAGGGGAGGAGGGCATTATTACCACAAAGGAGGGAAATTAAGCTTGTGGCAAAGAGAGGAAAAAAATATCAAGAAGCTTTAAAGCAAGTTGGTATCGATAAGTTGTATAAACCTATGGAGGCTATAAAATTAGTTAAGCAAGTTACACCTGCAAATTTTGATGAAACAGTAGAAGCTGCTATTAGGTTAAATGTTGATACTCGTCATGCTGATCAGCAAGTTCGTGGGGCGGTAGTTTTGCCGCATGGTACAGGAAAAACTAAAAAAGTATTGGTGTTTGCTAAAGGGGAGAAAGCCAAAGAAGCAGAAGAAGCAGGTGCTGACTATGTTGGCGATGAAGACCTTGTCCAGAAGATACAGAATGGTTGGATGGATTTTGATGTAGCAATTGCCACTCCTGATATGATGCCTTTAGTTGGAAGGTTAGGTCGAATTTTAGGGCCAAGGGGCCTTATGCCGAACCCTAAAGTTGGGACAGTAACAATG
This sequence comes from Desulfotomaculum sp., assembly GCA_021129815.1. GTDB lineage: Bacteria > Bacillota > Desulfotomaculia > Desulfotomaculales > Desulfohalotomaculaceae > JAJOKN01. Next base: position 2,322 of record JAJOKN010000072.1, read on the forward strand.
GATATTGAACGTGCGGTTAAAGAATCAAAAAGTGGCAAAATCAGCTATCGCACTGATAAAGCTGGTATAATACACGCACCAATTGGCAAAGTATCTTTTGATGAAGAAAAATTATATGAAAATTTCAGTGTTTTGATAGATGCTCTTATAAAAGCAAAGCCTGAGTCAGTTAAAGGGACATATTTTAAAAGTGTTGTTTTGTCAAGTACAATGGGACCAGGAATCAAAGTTAACACTCAAAAGCTTATGAGCAGAGAAGACTAGCTTATTTTGCAAGGAGATGAGTTTTTAAGTTACAAG
>JAJOKN010000072.1:2721-3991 GCA_021129815.1 Desulfotomaculum sp.
TTACACTTAAAAGTACTGCAATGTACTGCCAACCCGAGGCTTAAAGTGTGTGTATTGTATTTTAGCGCGATTTTAGCCTCTGTATGGTTTACAGGGGCTTTTTTAATGTATCTTGTGGCAAAAAGGAGGTGATAGCTTTTGATAACCAGGCAGAAAAAAGAAAAAATCGTTGCAGAGGTAAAGGAGAAAATTGAAAATTCTCAAGCGGTTATTGTTGCGGGATACAGAGGTATTACTGTGGGTCAAATGACATCTTTAAGAGCAGAAATGAGAAAAGCTGGATGTGAGATCAAAGTCATTAAGAATACCTTAGCAAAGCTAGCGCTTAATGACTTGAATATAACTGGGCTAGATGAATATTTTGTCGGACCTACTATAGTAACTTTTGCTAAGGATAACCCAGTTGATGCAGCAAAGATATTAAAGAAATTTAACAAAGAAGTTAATGAAGGATTAGAGATAAAAGCTGCTTTGCTAGAAGGAAAGGTAATAGACAAAAAAGAAGTTGAAAACTTAGCATCCTTGCCTTCACGAGAAGTGTTAATAGCAAAAGTGCTTGGAGGGATGCAGGCACCGCTTTATGGTTTTGCAGGTGTATTGTCTGCTAATCTTAGAAACCTTGTTTATGTACTTGAAGCTATCCGCAAGAAAAAAGAAGAGGAAGCAGCATAATTCTTTGATGTTTTTGTTTTAAAAATAAAAATTAAAAAATTTAAGGGGGAAATAATTATGTCTGATAAAGTAAAAGAAATTTTGGAAGCTGTTAAAGGACTGACTGTGTTAGAATTAGCTGAACTTGTAAAAGCTTTTGAGGAGGAATTTGGAGTTAGTGCAGCAGCTCCAGTAGCAGCTGTAGCAGCTGCAGCACCTGCAGCAGGAGATGCAGGTGCTCAAGAAGCTGAGAAAACAGAATTTGATGTTGTTTTGACATCACCTGGCGATAAGAAGATCAACGTAATTAAAGTAGTGCGTGATGTAACTGGTCTTGGCTTAAAAGAAGCAAAAGCATTGGTTGACGGTGCACCAAAAGCTGTTAAAGAGAAAGTAAGCAAAGAAGAGGCAGAAGAAATCAAAGCAAAGCTTACAGAAGCAGGAGCTACAGTTGAGTTGAAATAGTTATATCATTTAAAACTATTTTTCTGCAAAGGAGTGTTCGATGAGTATTTTCAAACACTCCTTTGTTTCTTAAAGTTTAAATATTTAAATAAATATATTGCTATTGTTAAATGATATTGTTGTTATAGAGTTTTTTGCTTATTTACATACACTT
>JAJOKN010000072.1:4091-8752 GCA_021129815.1 Desulfotomaculum sp.
TTATTAAACTTATATTATGGGGATATTAAGATCATTCAAATTTTTTACACTATTTTAAAGAAAGGATGAAATTTAAAATTAACAAGAAGTATTACATAGAGGTTTTCGGTTGCCAGATGGCTGAGCATGATGCTGAAATTCTTGCAGGCCAATTGGAAAATATGAGTTATAAAGAAACGTTAGAAAAAGACAAAGCAGATGTTATTTTGGTTGTCACCTGCTGCGTGAGGCAATCAGCTGAGAATAAGATATGGAGCATGTTAGGGACGCTGCGCAAAATAAAGGAGAAAAACCCTAGTACTATAATATGCGTATCAGGCTGCCTGCCACAGCGCAAAGGTGCGGCTGAACACATAAAGAACAGGTTTTTGCATATTGATCTTGTAATTGGCACTCACAACATACATAGATTTTCAGAGCTTTTAAGAGAAGTAGAGGAAAAGAAAATACGCTTGATAGAGATATTTGAAAATGATGTTGAAACAGCTTTGCACGAGGGCTTGCCAGTTAAGCGCGCACATGATGTAAGAGCATGGGTTACCATTATGTATGGTTGTGATAACTTTTGCAGCTACTGCATCGTGCCGTATGTGCGTGGGAGAGAGAGGAGCAGAGAGCCAGAAGAGATTGTGAAGGAAGTTAAAGAGTTAGCAGCTAAAGGTTATAAGGACATAACTCTTCTAGGGCAGAATGTGAATTCTTATGGCAAAGGCTTATCTAAAAGAGTGGATTTTTCAGATTTGCTTGAGATGCTGAATGAAATTCAAGGGATAAAAAGAATTCGCTTTATCTCATCGCATCCGAGAGATTTTACAGATAAGCTCGTAAAGACTATAGCTAGCTGTGACAAAGTGTGTGAGCACATTCATTTGCCTTTTCAAGCAGGCAGCGATGTAGTTTTGAAGAAGATGAACAGGGGTTATACAAAAGATGAATATTTAGAATTGATAGATAAGATAAAAAAAGCTATCAAGGGTGTATCCATCACTACTGACATAATGGTGGGATTTCCACAGGAAACAGAAGAGGATTTTGAACACACTCTTGATGTCGTAAGGCGTGTGCGATTTGACGCGGCGTTCATGTTCGTATACAATACACGCATAGGTACTCCTGCAGCCAAGATGCGCGATCAAGTACCTGAGAATATAAAAAGAGATAGGATCCAAAGGTTGATCAGTTTGCAAAACGAAATTTCTCTTTTAAAAAATCGTGAATTGAAAGGCAAAACAGTTGAAGTATTAGTAGAATCAGAAGCAAAAGAACGTGAAGGTTGGCTTTGCAGCAGAACGCGTACTAATAAACTTGTATTTTTTAAAGGAGAAAAGAGCTTGATCGGCGAATTATCGCATGTGCGCATTGAAAAGGGCTACATGACGCATCTGGAAGGAGTTGTTTTGGAATAGGAGGTGAATTTGTATGTCTCAAGAGGTATTTGAGCAAGCTTTAGAACTGGGTAGGAAAATTGCTGAATCTGAAGAGTTCAAAGAAGTGCAGAGAGCAGAAAGTGCTATGCTAAAAGATTCAGAAGCGCAAAAGCTTTTGATGGAGTTTCAGCTGTTGCAACAACAGCAAAGGCAAAAGCAACAAAGCGGCATCAGTCTGACTGCAGAGGATATCAAGCAGTTTGAACAGATAGAGTCAAAGATGTTGCAAAATCCGCTTATCAAAAGCTTTTCAGAAGCTCAGCACAAGTTTCAGGAACTGTTAAATGCAGTTAACGAAACTATAAACAAGACCATGCTGGGTAAAAAAGATGTAGCTGGTTCAGGTTGTGCAAGCGGAAGTTGTGGCGGGAGCTGCGGTTGCTAGGTTTTAATTTAAATGTTAGATTTTTTAAAAAAGGCAGGTTTAAAGACCTGTCTTTTTTATTTCTGTATTTTAATGTTTTTTTGATTTTAGTTTTTAGATTTCATTACTGTTTTTTGCTGCTGTGTAATTTGTTATATAATTATTTTAAATAAAAAATGCTGGAGGTATTTCAAAAGCTATGAAGCTCACACCAATGATGCAGCAGTACAAGTCAATAAAGGAGCAGTATCCAGATGCGATATTGTTTTTTAGGTTAGGGGATTTTTACGAGATGTTTTTTGATGATGCGCTTTTGGCATCGAGAATATTGGATATTGCGCTTACCAGCAGGGATAGCAAAAATCCCGTGCCGATGTGTGGAGTGCCTTATCATTCGGCTGATACATATATTGCAAAGCTGGTTTCAAAGGGCTATAAGGTAGCGATATGCGAGCAAGTGGAAGACCCAAAGAGCGCAAAGGGGATTGTCAAGCGTGAAGTGGTGCGGATCATAACTCCCGGCACAGTTATGGAAGGAGAGCTGTTGGGGGATAAAGAAAACAATTACATAGCAGCCCTGTTTTTTGAAAACAACTGCTGCGGAGTTTCGTTTGCAGATATAAGTACAGGGGAGTTCTGCGTTTTTGAAATACATAGCGAAAAGCTGTTTGATCTGTTCAGCGATGGGGTTTTTGTAAACTGCTTGTGCGACGAGCTTCAAAAGCTTCAGCCATCTGAGCTTTTGATTCCTGAGAGTTATAAAAACGCAGAGTTTTTTAAAAGCGATGAGTTTAAGAGCTATTGCTCTGCGGTGTTGAGCTGTTATGAGGAAGGTAGTGCAGAGCAGTTTTTTAAATATTTAAAGCAGCAGTTTTCAGAAGATAAGATAAAGAATTTGAGTTTGCCTAAAAATTCTGCAGCGTTAAAGGCAGCAGGTGCATTGGTTAAATTTTTGAAGGATACTCAGATGAGGGATTTAAGTCACATAAAGGAGATCGAGCTGTACGATGCAAAGCAGTTTATGCTGCTCGATGCGGCTGCTAGGCGAAATTTAGAGATAACTAAAACGATTGTGAGTGGTGAAAAAAAAGGGAGTCTTTTAGGAGTGCTTGATTTTTGTGCTACTGCTATGGGAGGGCGCTTGATAAAGAAATGGATAGAACAGCCTCTTTTGGATTTGAATGAGATAAATGCCAGGCTGGATGCCGTGCAGGAGCTATCGGAAAACATGCTGCTTCGCATGAATATTCAAAAACATTTAAGCGGAGTTTATGACTTGGAGAGGTTGATTGCGAAGGTTGCCTATGGCACTGCCAATGCTAGAGATTTGATAGCGCTGAAAAAATCCCTTGAGGTTTTACCGAATATAAAAAACCTCTTAGAGAGTTCAGGCTCTGCACTTTTAAAGCAGGTATCGGAAGAGATGCCGGACTTGTCAGGCGTTGCTGCGGTTTTAAACAGAGCTTTAAATGAAAATCCTCCTGTGAGTTTAAAAGAAGGCGGACTTATAAAGAAAGGCTACAATAAAAAAGTAGATGAGCTGCGAAACATATCTGTAAACGGGCGCAGCTGGATTGCAGAACTGGAAGCTAGAGAGCGCAAGCGCACAGGCATAAAATCACTCAAAGTAAAGTTCAACAAAGTTTTCGGGTATTACATAGAGGTGACTAAGAGCAATTTGGATATGGTGCCAGATGATTATCAGCGCAAACAGACGCTTGTAAATGCAGAGCGCTTTATAACCCCTGAGCTCAAAAAATATGAAGAGATGATTTTAAATGCACAGGATAAGCTTGTTGAGCTGGAATATCAACTCTTTATAGAAATAAGGGAGATGGTTGCTAAAAAGGCAGAAGACATTCAAAAGAGCGCAAATGCAATAGCTAAGCTCGATGTTTTGGTTTCATTTGCAGAAGCTGCTGTTAGATATAATTATGCTAGGCCTGTTGTGAATGAAAGCAGACGCATTTTGATTTGTGATGGGCGGCATCCTGTTGTGGAGCTGTCCATGGAGGAAGGGCAGTTTGTGCCAAATGATACAGATTTAGATTGCGATGGACATTACATAGCCCTCATTACTGGACCTAACATGGGTGGAAAGAGCACTTATCAGCGTCAAGTGGCTCTCATAACCATAATGGCTCAAGCAGGAAGCTTTGTGCCGGCATCAAGAGCAGAGATAGGAATAGTTGATCGCATTTATGCGCGTGTGGGTGCGTCAGATGATTTGGCAGCGGGGAGAAGCACTTTTATGGTGGAGATGAATGAATGCAACAATGCGCTGCGCGGTGCTACGTCTAGGAGTTTGGTTATCATAGATGAACTGGGTCGTGGCACTTCTAATCTTGAAGGAATGGCTATAGCACAGGCGGTTATAGAATATCTACACAACGTGATAAAGTGCCGCACGCTTTTTTCAACTCACTACCATGAGCTGGCGGAAATGGAGGTGAATTTAGAAAGGCTTAAAAACTATGCTGCGGCAGTTGAGGAAAAAGGAGATGAAGTGGTATTTCTACACAGGATAGTGCCAGGGAAAGCGAGCAAAAGCTATGGGGTGCATTGCGCAAAGCTGGCAGGGCTTCCAAAGTCAGTGATTGACAGAGCTTATGAATTATCAATTAGCTTTGAAAAGTGTGCTAAAGCAGCTAGAGATGTTGTATGTGAAAGTGCGCTGTCTGGTGAACAATTAGATAATGCTAAGAAACCTGCTCAGGTGAGTATGTTTGACGTTGCTGCAGTTGATGAGAAAAATGCTGAAAATCTTAATGAAGTATATTGTATAATAAATAAAATACACGATTTTAATTTGTTGAATATGACACCGCTAGAAGCGCTGAATAAGTTGTTTGAAATACAACAGGAAGTGC
>JAJOKN010000080.1:0-5058 GCA_021129815.1 Desulfotomaculum sp.
TTTAAAAAGCTTTAAAAGCTTTAAAGGTGACAAGCAGCAAAACGTTGACTATCAAGGAATTGTAATGCTTGTAGGTTCGCCCAACACAGGAAAAAGCGCTTTATTCAATCAACTTACTGGCTTAAATGCTAGGGTTGCTAATTATCCGGGAACAACAGTAGATATATCAGCAGGAAGCGCTACTATAAATGGAAAGAATTTGCTGGTAGTAGATTTGCCAGGCATATACTCACTTGAAAGTGGGAGCAAAGCTGAAAAGGTAGCCATAAGTATGCTAAAAAATGAATTTGCAAACAATTCCGACGAGTTAAGCAAGCGTTTAAAAATTGACAGCGATAAAATAAATTCTCTAAAGAAAGTCATAATCTTTGTGCTAGACGCAAACAACCTAGAACATAACTTGCACTTGCTATTAAAAACAATGCAATATGGGTTGCCTATGTTGGTAGCTTTAAATAGAATAGATTTAGCAGAGGAAAAAGGCTATTATATTGATCCTCTGCTTCTTTCTCATGAGCTGGGAATAACTGTGGTACCAATTGTAGCAATAACAGGAAAAAATATTGATGTTTTAAAGAAAGAATTGTTTAAAATATTTGAAACAAGCGATAAACAAGATAAAGCTGAATCAAAAAAAAATATTGAAAAGCTCGACCTATGGAAAAAAGTGGACAGCATAGCTGAAAAAGCAATAAGATATTCGCCGTTTAGAGCAACGACTAGCCGCCAAAAATGGGGAGATATTTTGGTTAAACCTTGGCCGGGTTTGTTGTTTGCTTTTTTGATTATTTGTGCTTCTTTTGCTGTAGTTGTAGGGCTTGGTATGAGCTTGAGGCAGCTGGTGTTTTTACCAATTATAAGGGAGGGAATTATCCCGGGATTAACGCTGATAGTTAATGCTACAGTGCCTGAAGGCATCTTGCAAAGAATTTTAATCGGTGAGTATGGAGTTTTAGTTAAAGGATTAGAATGGCCGTTTGCACTGGTATTTCCATATGTTCTTTCTTTTTACATAGTGCTCAGTTTTCTAGAAGACAGCGGCTATCTGCCAAGACTCAGTTGTCTTATAACAGGTGTTTTTCAAAAGATGGGTTTAAATGGCAGTGCAGTAATACCATTGATACTAGGATATGGCTGTGCTGTGCCAGCAATAATCTCTACTAGAGCATTGAGCTCACATAAAGAACGTTTAATTGTTATAACTATGATTTGTTTAGCTGTACCGTGCATAGCACAAACCGGTGCATTGATTGCCTTGCTAGCAGAAGCATCGATAAAAACCATGTTGTTAGTTTTTTTAATTTCACTTCTAGCAATCATAACAGCAGCTGTGATTTTAGATAAATTATTAAAAGATCGCCTGCCGCCTGTGATAATGGAAGTACCGGATCTTCTTTTACCCAAAGCAAATATTTTGTTGAAAAAAGTTTTGATATTAGTAAAGAGCTTTATGTTAACTGGCGTATTTCCATTGTTCATGGCTATAGCTGTTGCTTCTGTATTATATGAAACAGGTGTGCTGAAGCTAGTAGGAAATATTTTGAGCCCGATTGTAACAGGTTGGCTTATGTTGCCTAAAGAAGCAGCTACTCCGTTGATTCTCGGTATTTTAAGGCGAGAGCTTGCAATATTGCCTCTTTTGGAAATGGATTTGAATTTTTTACAAATTTTTGTTGGAGCAATTGTAGGGTTGTTTTATGTGCCTTGTGTAGCATCTGTGGCAGTTATTGCAAGAGAATTCAATGTGTTTACAGCAATATATGTACTTTTACTTACAACTGGTACAGCATTTTTTATAGGAGGTTTATTGTACAGGATAGGGATTCTTTTGATTTGACTTGTACTTTAAGTTTTTATTATAGGGGGGAGGTATTAAAACAATTGTCTGAAGAAGATGAGAAAGCTGAAAAAGAAGAACAACACTTAATAGAAACAACAAGTTATTTAAACACGTTGCGCATATATTATGTTCTTGTCTTCAGCATCTTATTATTTGTATTTAATGTAAAAGCAGACATTTATGCTAATGATTTGTATAATGCTTTGTTGATTATTTTCTTGGTATTTTCACTTCTTTACAGTCTATATCGTTATTTAAGGCCGGTTGAAGCAAAAAATAATATGATATGTTTTTTGAAGTTCAGCTTTTTTGACTTTGCTTTTGCTGGCGGAGTGATCATTTTTACTGGGGGAATAAAAAGTAGTTTTTTTGAAGTACTTGCATATCCAGTTTTGAGCAGTTTGTTGCGTTTTGGTATCGAGATATGGAGAATAATGGTTTTAACTATTATTTTAATCTTCTTGATATTATTTATCTTTCATTCTTATTTGGAAGTCTTTATTAGCTTACATGAAATTCCAACGCTCCTGATAATAATTTCTGATTTGGTAGTATTATTTTTCGTAGCTCTGATTGCTGGCATTTTAGTCAAAGGAGAAAGAGAACTCAGAAAAAGCATTTATATATCTTCCATCACAGATGCGCTTACAGGCTTGTATAATGCGGCTTATTTTAGAAGATATGTAAATAAATGGTTATTAGATTGCTACAGTGGAAATAATCATTTTGCAATTGTTTTTATAGATTTAAATGGATTTAAACCCATAAATGACACTTACGGGCACTTGGTAGGAGATAAAATATTAAAACACATTGCAAATATTTTAAAGCAAAATGTAAGAGAAGGCGACATTATAGCGCGTTATGGCGGAGATGAATTTATAATATTTTTGCCCAGAACTCCAAAAGAAATCGCAGAAAAATTGGCAAAAAGGCTTAAAGAGAAAGTAAATAATGCTCCTTATGTGTGGGAGGGTGAAAAAATTCCTTTAGACTTTAGCGCTGGTGTAGCTACATATCCAGAAGATGGGCATGATCTAAAAACTATGACTCGAGTAGCTGATGAACGCATGTATGAACAAAAGAAAAAAGATAAAATGAAAGTTAGAAAAGAAAAAAATAACAGTAACGATATGGAAAGATAAGAATTAATGGGCAATAAAAATATTTATTAGTTTTTAACAAACTTGAATATATGTGAGTTCAAGCTTGTTTTTTTTTACATATTGTCTTTTTAATATTGACGTAAATGTAAAAACTAAATTATAATGTGTGATGCAAGATAACAGGTGTCGGTTGCTAAACTGAAGTTTGGAAATAAAAATTTTTATAAAACGTGTCTGAGCTATAAATGTTCCATTTTTATCTTAAATTTTTTATTAAACATACATTAATTTTTTAAGCATGTATTTGTGAGGTGTAGTTTCATTAGATATAAATTTTCATATTTTTCTGAATTGTTTAGAAAGGGCTGATCATTAAAAAATGAAAGCATTGGTTGCAGTGATTATGGGCAGCAAGTCTGACTGGAACACAATGAAGGAGGCTTGTGTTCTTTTAGAAAAGCTCGGTATTCCATATGAAAAAAAGATTGTTTCTGCTCACAGAACACCTGATTGGTTGTATGAATTTGCTGAGAATGCAGTCAAAAGAGGAATTAAAGTTATCATTGCAGGTGCAGGAGGAGCAGCTCACCTGCCAGGAATGGTAGCTGCTAAGACACTTATTCCAGTTATTGGCGTACCGATACCTGCCACTCACTTACAGGGAATGGATTCGCTTCTTTCCATTGTTCAGATGCCAGCTGGAGTGCCTGTTGCTACCGTAGCGATAGGAGCGTCTGGAGCCAAAAATGCTGCATTGCTATCAGCTCAAATATTAGGATTAGGTAATAAGGAAGTACAACAAAAAATTGAAGAATTAAGAAAAGAAGCACGTGAATCTGTGATGGAAGCAAACAAAACGGAGGATTGGTGGTGAAAGTAAAAAAAGTACTTTTGCCTAACGGTACTGTTATAGGTATTTTAGGTGGAGGACAGCTCGGCCGAATGATAGCTTTTGAAGCAAAAAAGATGGGCTACGATGTCATCTGCATGGACCCAACTCCCAACTCCCCTTGTGGTCAGGTTGCAGATGAACAAATCGTTGCTGAGCTGAACGATGTAAAAGCAGCTGTCCAGCTAGCAGAAAAAGCCGATGTCGTTGTTTATGAATTTGAGAACATTGATGCTAACTTAGTAGAAGAAATAGAAAATAAGTATTATTTGCCTCAAGGTAGTAAAATTTTAAAAATTTCTCAAGATAGATTCAATGAAAAACAACAGTTGAGGCAGAGAGGGTTTCCAGTAGCGCCTTTTTATGTGGTTGAAAATGCAGCAGAGCTCAAAAGTGCAGTAGCAGGTATTGGGTATCCATGTGTATTGAAAACAGTTCGTGGCGGCTATGACGGCAAAGGTCAATACGTATTTACAGGAGGTGAGCATTTAAAAGAAGTAGATGATATATTTAAACAAAGCAATACAAAGTTTGTTTTAGAAAAGTATTTGAATTTAAACAGTGAGATATCAGTTATTGTAGCGCGCAAAGAAAACGGCGAGATGGTATCATATCCAGTAGTTGAAAATATACACCGTGAGAATATCTTACATATGTCTATAGTACCTGCACGGGTTTCTGAAGAAATTCAATTTAAAGCAGTTAAAATTGCAAAAGAAATAGCAGATGAATTCAAAGTAGTAGGCTTACTTGTGGTAGAGTTTTTCGTGGTTGATGACCACGTCATTGTGAATGAGTTGGCACCGCGCCCGCATAATTCTGGACATTATACACTGGATGCCTGTTATGTTTCGCAGTTTGAACAGTTGATAAGGGCAGTTTGCAATTTGCCTTTTGGATCTACTGATTTGTTGACCCCTGCAGTGATGGTTAACATACTTGGCAAACATCTAACAAAGTTGCTTGATAAAATTCCAACTTTTAAGCCTGATGTTAAAGTACATATCTATGGGAAACGCGGCAAAATTGCTGAAAAGCGGAAGATGGGACATTTGACAATTATGACAGCCGATGTTGCGCAAACTGTAGCTGATATCGAAAAATCTGAGATATGGAGCTGAATTTTAAAATGAATATGCTAGAAGTGGCAGTTTTAAATTTAACTTCTCCAACGATACTATTTTTTTGTTTTTAGGAATAATAATTTTAAATTAGATTATGCA
>JAJOKN010000080.1:5068-8412 GCA_021129815.1 Desulfotomaculum sp.
AGTTGCTTAAATAAGGTCTATTTTTTAACAAATAAATTTTGTTTGTAATTTATAGGGATATATAATAGAATAAATTAAAGTGTTCTATAGGAGGTATAAGTATGACAGCTAAATCGAGTTACAAAGTGCTGCCTGGACCTGAAGGGTATTTGCCGCCAGCTGCAGCAACGATGAGCGTTATGTTACCAGATCCGGGAGAAGGTTTAGTTGAAGGTGAGATAGTTCCACAAGAGCAAGCGATAAATAAAATCGCTGAAAAACTCTTGAGCGCAAAAAATCCTACTTTCTTTCCTGGTCCCCTTGTGCTTTGGGCATGGAAAGATGGCGTAATAGAAAAAGCTGTTGCCGCTAAGGAGTTAGCAGATGTTGTTGGTGCAAAGATCATACCTATGCCAGATTACCGTCCTAAATATCCAATGATCAATCCAGAAATAGAAATAAACCCTAACCACCCAAACCTGACTATATGGCACAACAAGATAGATGTATGTGTATTTGTAGGTGTCCACTGTCACTTTGCTAACATAGCTCTTAAAATAATACGCGGAGGTACCAGCTGTTATACAATTGCGCTGTGCGGGGAAATGGGGCATGAAGATGCAATGATAACTTTGAGGGACGTAAAAGCAGACACTATCAGAAAAATCACTGAAGCGGTAAAAGAGATGAAAGCAGGAGGGGTTGTGAGTGGTTGAACAAAAGGTGTTAGAACCAGAAAAACTTTTTTTTGAAACGCAACGAACAGAGCTGTTTATTACTGGAAGCGAAGTGGTAAAAGAAGCAATTAAGAGAGCAAATGTAGATATAGCTATTTCTTATCCTATTACACCTCAGTCAGAAAGCATGCACCTAGTAGGTGACTTGTATGCAGAAGGCTACGTTAAAGAGTATTTTAGAGGTGAAAATGAATTTGCTGTTATGTCTGAAGTAATGGGAGCGTCTATGGCAGGAGTTAGAGTTTTTACTGCTACAGGTGGACCGGGCACTTTAAGAGCTTTTGAAAACTTTCCAAACTGGTCTGGTTCTCGCCTTCCAATAGTGTGTGCCTTTATGACCAGAGGAGTCAATGCCCCGCTCTCCATACAGCCGGATACGATAGAAATGGCTTTTATGCTGGACACAGGCATGATCATGTTCCATGCAGAAACAGGTCAGGATATTTTTGACATGATTTTAAAAGCTTATGTGATTGCTGAAAAAACGGATGTGCATTTACCTATAGGTATCTTTATGGACGGCTTTTTTGTTACACACACCAGGGATAAAGTAAAAGTAACTCCTGAAGAATTTAAACTGCCACCTTATAAGCCTTACTGTTCTCCTATACCAGTTATGGATATGGAAAATGTACCTGTAAGACATATGCGAGATCCCTTTGTGATGAAGAGCAACTTTATAAGTTATGCTGCTCACGCTTCATGGCAGCAGGAGATTTTAGCAGCAGTAGAGCGATCTAGGAAGTATATATACAGATATCTTGGTGGAATGGTAGAAGTAGAAAACAAAAATGCGGATATATTGATTATAACTTCTGGCACAGCAGTATCTCAGAGCAGAGAAGCTATTGAATTGGCAAAACAAGAGGGTATAGATGTAGGCTTGGTTAAAATAAAATGCTTAAGGCCATTTCCTGTAGATGAGATAAGAGAATTGGCAGCCAATGCTAAGTATATCATTGTTCCTGAATTCAACAGGGTAGGATGGATGTGCAGAGAATTAAAATCAGTGATTGAAGATAACTCCAAAGTTATCGGTGCTCCACGGGTATTTGGAGGTATGACGATGCCGCCTAAGTTGATACTGGATGAGATCAGGAGGTGTGCTAATTGAAAGGCTTGTTTAAAATTTCACCGGGGTATGAAGATGTGATGCCACAAGAATATTTGGACTTGGTTAATAATGGACCGTATGGCAAAAATTATGGGGTGGATGATTTAGGAACTTTTAAGGAATTACTGGAGGAACATCCGCTCTGTGCTGGCTGCGGGCTTGCGCTTTCTATGAGATTGGTTTTAGCATCGCTTCCAGCTCCAGAAGACACTATAATGGTTGGTTCTACAGGATGTAGCTCGCTTGCATTTACTCAGGTAGCCGTACATAATATTCACTCGCTTTTCGGCAACCAAAATGCAGTCGCTACAGGTCTTAAGAGAGCGCTTAAAATAAGATTTCCAGATAAAGTAAAAGATGTGGTTGTCATGGCAGGAGATGGAGCTACAGTAGATATTGGCTTGGATATGGTTATGCATTCATGGTTTAGAAGAGAAAAAATAACCACAATAATGCTGGATAATGAGGCTTATGCAAATACCGGCGGTCAGGAAAGCGGCATGTCACAACAAAACGCGGTATTGAACATGGCACCTACAGGTAAGAAGTTCCCTAAAATTGCACTGCCTGAAGTGGCTAAGGCATCTGGCTGTGCTTATGTAGGAGTTGTGTCGCCTGCCCAACCCAAAAGGCTTGGGGATATGGTGAGAAAGGCTATTTTGATTGCGCGCGAAGTAGGTCCTACTTATCTGCAGCTATATAGCCCGTGTCCTACAAATTATAAGTTCAAATCAAGAGAGACAATGCAAAAAATCAAGGAAAGAATGGAAAGCGGCATGTTTGAAGTGATGGAGTACATAACTCCTGAAGCAGAAGCATTTCTGGCTGAAATGAAAGAAGGTGACAAGCAATGAGAAAAAAAACATGGATTAGAATGTCTGGCTTAGGTGGTCAAGGGGTAGTAACCTGTGCGCACATTTTAGCTACTGCTGCTAACAAAGATGGGATGGAGAGCACAGTAAACCCTTTTTTTGGCGCTGAAAAGAGGCTGGCACCTGCGGAGAGCTATGTCAGGATTTCAACTGAACCCATCAACGAACGCGGTGAAATTCTATCGCCTGATATAATCATGATCTTCCACCCTCATGTAATAACGATGGGGAAATGCTACACCATGCCGTTTTATGATGGACTAGAGCAAAACGGTATAATCATTATAAATTCTGACAAGCCATTGAATTTAGATCCAGAGGATATATCAAACTTAAAAGATCTTAAAGCAAAGATATTTTATATATCAGCTACGCGAATAGCAATTGAAGTTGGAGGAACAGAGCTGTCAACTAACATGGCTATGCTAGGTGGTTTGATAGGAGTTACTAAGTTAGTGTCTTTTGAATCTGTCAAAGCTGCTGTACAGGACAGATTTGGCGGCAAGAAATTCGTTGCGTCTGGATCTACTGCCGCGCTAGATGATGTTATGAAGAGTAAGTTTGCTAAAATAACGCAGTTGATAGAAAAAAATATGAAAGTGGTAGAAGCATCGAGCAAGCGCGTTAGAGAATATAATTTAT
>JAJOKN010000103.1:0-4848 GCA_021129815.1 Desulfotomaculum sp.
TCTTTTATATATTTCAATTAAAATATCCTCCCGCCTTTAGCTCACAGCCTTATTTTAACACATTCTATAATGCTCTACAATTAACAAACATTGCACAATACAAAACAAAATTGCCTAAAGCCAAAACATAGACTATAATTACAAAGTAAATAAACTTAAAAAAGGACTGCAAAACTCATGAACCAACAAACAAATCGCATAGTGCTGGCAATCACAGGCGCTTCTGGTGTAATATACGGAAGCACGCTTTTAAAAGAGCTAAAAAACTTAAAAATCGAAACTCACCTGATTGTGAGCAGCTATGCCAAACAAAATTTATCGATAGAAACAGATACTACATATAATGAACTAAAAAATTTAGCAGACAAATGTTATGATGAATCCGATATGTGCGCACAGCTTGCCAGCGGGTCTTTTTTGCACAATGGAATGGTGATATGCCCGTGCAGCATGAAAACGCTGTCTGCTATTGCAAACGGCTATGCAAGCAACTTGATAACGCGCGCAGCAGATGTCACACTCAAAGAACAGCGAAAGTTGATATTGGTCACAAGGGAAACTCCGCTGTCCGCCATTCACTTGGAAAACATGTTAAAGCTTGCACGAATAGGCGTCACAATAATGCCGCCTTTAATAGCGTTTTACCAAAAGCCAAAAGACATCGATGAGTGCATAAAGCAGTTCATCGGTCGAATACTCGACTTGCTCAACATAAAAAATAATCTGGTAAATCGATGGCAATCCAAAACTTAAAGCAAAGAGGTTTATTTAGAGTATGTCCAAACCGTTGTACCGTTCATATTCGGATTACTTAAAACAAAAATACGGCGAAAAAGTGTATAAAATACCTGTAAATCTAGCTGGCAGCTGCCCTAACAGAGACGGCAAAATAAGCAGCGGCGGGTGCATCTTTTGCGATGAAGAAGGTGCAGGCTTTCAATGCTTGCCCAACAGTTTAAGCGTTGAAGAACAAATAAAAGCAAACAAAGAATTCTTTTCTCAACGATTCAATGCAAATAAATTCATAGTGTATTTTCAATCATTCACTAACACTTACCTGCCTACTGACAGATTTGAGCAACATCTATTAGAGGCTGTTTCTCTAGACGATATAGTAGGCATTTCTATATCAACGCGCCCAGATTGCATCGACAACCGCTACCTCGATATTTTACAAAAAATATGCGATGCACATAAAATAGATATAAACGTAGAGCTTGGACTGCAGACAGTAAATTACCATACACTTCAAAAGATAAACCGCGGGCATACACTCGCCGAATTCATAGATGCTGTTTACAGAATAAAGAAATACCATTTTGAAATATGCGCGCACATAATATTAAATCTGCCGTGGGATAACTTAACTGACGTTATAGAAAACGCAAAAATACTCTCTGCACTCGGCGTAGATCACGTAAAGCTCCATTCTCTGTACATAGTAAAAAACACTGTATTAGGTCAAATGTACCAAAACAAAGAATTTGAAATAATACCGCTCGACGAATACGTAAACAGGGTGATAACATTCTTAGAATATTTAGACCCCAACATCGTGATACAAAGGCTTGTAGGAAAAGGCCCAATCAATGAAAATCTGTTCTGCAACTGGAACACCAGCTGGTGGTTCATAAAACAAAAAATAGAACGAAAAATGAAAGATTTAAACACATATCAAGGCAAAAAGTTCGATTATTTAAATAAAAAGTGGTTTTAAGCTGACACGCTATACAAAAACACCTCCTTTTACGGCAGTATGACAATGCTGGTAGCCATTTTGCGCTGCTTCCCATCTGAAGGGCGGTTCAGCACTTCTCCACCGAAAATAAACGTGCTGGAACCTCCACCATCTAAATTGTACGCTTCCCTTACTCCCAGCTCAATCAGCTTTATCTGAAGCCGCTCAAGCGTCACGCCGATGCTCCAATCTTCCTGCCTGCCATCTACCACGATTAATATTAAATCGCCGTTTGCATATTCTCCTATGATGGTGCGCGGATGCCTAGTGTTTTGCCACTTTTCAGGCAGTTCAAGCGGCATGCCGTTTTGAATCAAGATAGGCACAAAGCTCACACCGTGCCATATTCCAGATTCATAAACCTCATCTTCTGTGTAAAATATCCTACCTACCAGTTCTCCATCTCTTGTTATCCCTGCTAGAAACACATCCTCATTCGGGCCCACAGGCGGATGAAAGCCATTTATGAGTTTGCCGTCTATCACTGTGTTTGCAATAGGCAGCGTATATTTTTTGCCATCTTGAATGAAGCTGTAAAACCCACCACCGTTGACGCACAGAACAGCACCCGTGCGCTTTGCTGCCTCTAACGGTGTTTCTGCTTCACCCAGCTTATCCTTCGCAAGCACCACTCTGAACGCAGAAGGATCAAAGAGCTTAACTTTAGCGATAAAACCTCTGTAACCCAATTCATCTAGCTTAAACACTTTAACCTCCACTCTGTTTGAACGATGAACAGCTATTGGAGTCCCTAGCTTCTTTAAAATGCGCTGTTCATATACCTGTTCTGATTCCTTTGCTTTCTCAAACGCTTCTCTAGCCAGCTTTTGTAAAAGCTCTTGCTGCTCTCTATACATCTTTTCCTGCTCTACCAGCGTTTTGTGCACAAAGCCAACATCCTGCTGCAAAGAAATGATCTCCTTTTCTGTATTTTCAAGCGCAGCGTTCACACCCTCAATTGGTAGCTCAAGTGCAAGTACTTGCTTGTCAAAACCAGCACACAATACATATATCCCAATTATCGGCGCTATCAAAAAAACAAAAAACAAATTCAGCCAGCGCATCAAGGTGCCTCCTTTAACAGTTCCAAGCTCTTCTCCAGCTCTTTTAATTGTTTATCCAAATCTTCTATTCTTTTATTTAGCTCTTGCTGCACAGTTTCTGAGCCTTCCAGCACTTCATCGGTTTCCTCGAGTATCTGCTTTATCTCATTTATCTCAACTGAAAGGGCATTTATCCTATCTTCCAGCCGCTGAATATGCATGCTGTTCGTCTGCTGCACGCTCAAAATTGATTTATCTATGTACTGCTTGGCATAATAACCTGAAGCATATATGATTCCACACCAAATTCCAACCACAGCTATAACCAAAAATATCTTTTTAGCTAGATTCAACCAATATGCTCTCCTCGCAGCTTTTCGCTTTCTCCTCTTTTTCTCATCATCGCTCAAGCTGTTATCATCGATCAATTCATCATTGCTAATTCTATCCATGTAAAAAACACCCCTTCTAAAAAAATTGCTAAATCAACCAAAACTCAAGTTTTAAGTTTAAAGACATTCTAACCCATATAGTGCAAAAAATAAATACCCTAAACTTTTAAAATTCAAAACATTTTGATATAGTATTTAATGTTCCTTTTGACTAAACTTAAAAAGAAAAGAGGAGATTTATATTGAAAGCAATAGCCCTCTTCAGCGGAGGATTAGATTCTGCCCTTGCTATAAAACTCATTCAAGAGCAAAACATTGAAGTCAAAGCTCTTTATGTAAACATAGGCTTTGACAGCAACAAGCAAAAAACAGCTCAGCTCAAAAAACTAGCTGACAGCATAGGAGTAGAATTTGAATCTATAGATATAAGAGATGAATATATAAAAGAAGTGTTGTTAAACCCTGTGTACGGATATGGCAAAAATATGAACCCATGTATCGATTGTCACGCTAAAATGATAAGGATAGCTCTTGAAGTTATGAAAAAAGTCAATGCAAATTTTATCATCAGCGGGGAAGTTGTAGGTCAAAGACCCATGAGCCAAAAACTTCATTCTTTAAATGCGGTGAGTAAGCTCAGCGGTCACGGTGGACTGCTTTTGAGACCCCTCAGCGCAAAGCTTCTTCCTCCTACTATACCAGAAGTCAAAGGATGGGTTGACAGAGAAAAATTGTTAGGCATAAGCGGCAGAGATAGAAAGGTACAATTGGAACTTGCTAAAAAATACAATTTAGAAGGTTTTGAAAGCCCATCGGGAGGATGTTTGCTCACAGATATCAGCTTTTCAAAGCGACTTAAAAACTTCATCAAGCACCTTCCATTTAGCTCTGAAGAAATAAATATTTTAAAAGCAGGAAGGCATTTCGATGTAGAAGGGGTTAAAATAATAATATCGAGAAACAAGGATGAAAATCTTATTTTAAAAGATTACAAAGGCAGCTTATTCCAAAAAATGACACCACTTGGTTTTAAAGGTCCAATAGGGCTTATATCCAAAAACACAGACCAAAAAGTCAAGCAGCTAGCTGCCGACATGCTTGTGAGTTACACAAAAGTGGATAAAGGTAATGTAAAAATAAGCGATCAAATTTTTACAGGCAGAAAAACAGAAAAAGATAAATTCAAAAAATATCTCATATAACTTTTAAGGCTAAATTTTAAAAACTAATAATAAAGATAAAAAACCTAAGAAAATCTGTATAAAATTATAAAAAGGTGCATATAAATGCACCTTTAGTTTTTCGGGTTATTCTTCTCTTACAGATTACATGCTTTGAATTTGATATTATCGAATTTTTACTACGTTAGCAGCTTGTTGACCGCGCGCACCTTCAACAATATCAAATTCCACTTTTTGACCTTCTGTTAAAGACTTAAACCCTTCCTCCTGAATTGCGGAAAAATGAACAAAAACATCTTCGCCATCTTCCCTCTCAATAAAACCATAACCTTTTTCCGCATTAAACCACTTAACCTTGCCTAACAATTAAAACACCCCTTTTAAAATAAAAAATAAGCCACTAGCATAACACTAGCATGCTCAGTATACTATGTTGATACCGTATCTGTCAAGTGTTCTTCCAAAATATTTTTAAGTTTTTTACATTACAACGA
>JAJOKN010000103.1:4948-8381 GCA_021129815.1 Desulfotomaculum sp.
AATATTAACTAGGCCACAACTTCTCCAATATATGTCGCCTGATAAAAGCCAAGTTGTGAAACAAACGCACACCAAACGCCACGACTGCAGCAATTGAAAGCGCTATCCCTAGCTGTTCTCCTAAGTAAGTAAGTCCTGCTGCTAAAAGTATATTGCTAAAAAAACCCGTCAAAAATATTTTATTATCAAAAATGCCTTCTATCCATGCTCTAATTCCACCAAAAATAGAATCAAGCGCTGCCAGCACTGCAAGCCCTAAATATAAAGTATATTCTTCTGGTAAAGTTATGGGAATTTTCATACCTAGCACCCAGCCAAAAAACACGCCTAATAATGATAAAATAATTGCAAGCCACATTAAGCATCACCTTCTTTTTTAACAGGCTTAGCATATCTTATTTCTATGCCTCCATCATATGCTGGAACAATAACTTCTTCTTTAGGTTCAACAATAATTTCTATACCCCACTCTCTTAAAGCTTCTACCAAGCCGCCTTTTATCTTTAAACCGCTTTCCAACCTTTCAGGGTCTCCTACAGCTTTGATAACATATGGCGGTGTAATGCGTCTCGAATTCACAATTATAAATCTTCCAGCATTTCTTATTTCACTGGTAACTATTAAACGCTGATCATTTATAGATATCGCAACAGCTCCAGCTGCATAAAGTTCATTTACAACTTTAAGAATGTCTTCATACTTTATAGAAAATAAACTGCTATCAAAACCCAAATGATCATCGAGTTCACCTTCTGGCATGTTCTGCATAATCACTTCTACTCCTTTGCCACTTACTGGCATAAGCCCTGCTGCAAATTTAACCTTTTCTAATTCGTCTTGCAAAGCTTCATATGCTTTCCATTTGCCCTTTTCAATTTGTTCAAGCTTTTTCTCTAGATCCTGTGCTTCTGCTAACAAGTTTTGATAATCTGTCTCCAACTGAGCAAGTTCAGCAGCTAAAGCATGTGGACGTCCTGGCACATCTTTATTTTCTAAAAACTCATCATTTTTATCATGTAAACCAAGCAGCAGTCCTAACATCATCCCTACTATTACGAACGAAACAACAAATGAAACAGCAGAAGGTTTAGCCACTTATACTCCCTCCGAGTCGCGCTTCTAGTTTTATAGATCTAGGGTAGCTAGGAATTATTACTTCATCTGCTTTTTGAACAGATACTCTTATATTCCAAAATTTCAACTGTTCCACCACCCCGCCTTTCATCATAAGTGAGTTATAAAGTGTATCGGGGTGCCCTATAGCTTTTATCACAAAAGGCGCTGCTAAACGTTTGTTTTTATTAACTATGATAACAGGTCCTCCACATCTAATATCTGTAGTAGCTATAACCCTTTCATCATTTATAGCAATTGCTTCAGCACCTGCCGCTTTAAGTTCGTTGAGCACCTTTAAAATGTCTACATCATGAAGCACATAAAAACTAGGATCTTGACCTGGTTTCAATGGTTCTTCGCTATCGCTCAACAAAACTTTAACTCCTGGCCCCTTAACCTCTACAGTTCCTGCTAAAATACCATATGTTATGAGCTGCTGATTAAGTGCATACATTTCCGGGCTTTCAGCAGCTTCTTGTAGCTGCAAGTTCATTTCATCAACTTTGATTTTTAATTCCTCTATTTCTTTCTTTTTAGCCTCAACTTTTTCTGCCATTTTTTCCGTGCGTTCTATGTTGGCATCAATTATTTCGCTGCTAGATTTGAACTGCATTGCTGCCATTACCCCCAATATAACTGATACCAACAATATGACAAGATGATATGCTTTAATTTTCATATAAAAACCCTCCTCCAAATACTCTCTCATTAGGTAAATAACAAAAATGTTTAAATATAAAACAAAATCACTTTATAACTGGTGATTTAAGGCTGCTCACGTCTATGTATTCAATAATCTCATTTTCATTGAGGTGTTTCAAAATCTGTAAAAAAACAGTACCTTTTTGATAAATCTCACAAGGCATACCAAATCTCCCTTGTATACCATTTGCAGTATATATAATGACTTCATTTTCACTAATGTGTACTTCCGAAAGCATTTCCACTAATTCACAGGGAAGCTCATCAATAACTTCAAGCCCTGCTTTAACAGAAGCGTGATTTACAACATCCCCAGGTTGGACACTTATAAAAATCTCCTTTACTTCTGATATATAATTTTCCCACGTAATTACCGGAAACATCACTTTTGAAAGCCTGCTTTTTTGCACACATACACCTTCCGCATCCAGCACAATAAAGACGCTTCCACACGACAGCATAGCTACAGGTTGTCTTTTATGAACATTTATTACTATCGTTGAAGGAAATTTCCGCGATATTTCAACTTCTTTTACTTCTGGCAAAAGACTTATATTTTCCTCCCCTTTAGATAAGTTCAACTTAAAAATGTTTTCTTTTGTTTTCAAGCCCGATAATTCAACATATTTTAAATAATCTGCATCTAATGAAGATAAGAGGTTTTCATCCACAACAACGTGTATATGCTGAACTTCAAAAAAAGGAGATTTTAAAAAAATATATATTGATAAAAAAGAAATCAGCAAAAACAAACTCGACCATAACAAGTTGTGTTTTTTATTTGAAGATAACATCATAGTAATTAATACACCCTATTAAAATAAAAACCTTTCCTATATGCTAAATTATATATTAAAACCAAGAGCGGTTCAAGCAACATAAGTCAAATCCGCTCTTGGTTTCAAAAGGTTGTCTTTGATTAATGATAGATATTATATTAACCCTGATTTTCTTCCTTAGTTTCTTCTTTGCCTTCTTCTTTTTTGTCCTGCTTTATCACTACAATTTCACCATCTTTAGCATCCAGCAGCACTTTATCGCCTTTAGCAATTTTACCTGCCAACAATTCTTCAGAAAGCTTATCCTCAACGTTTCTCTGAATTTCTCTGCGCAACGGACGTGCTCCATATTCCTCGCTAACTCCTTTGTTAGCCAAAAGCTCTTTTGCGCTGTCAGTGTATTCTATCTCTATTTCATTTTCAGCCATTCTCTTCTTAAGCTTATTCAACATCAAATCCACAATTTGCTTTATATGCTCACGATCCAAAGAATGGAAATACACTATTTCATCCACACGATTTAAAAACTCAGGTCTAAATGTTTTCTCCAGTTCCTTCTTCAGTTCGTTGTGCAAGTTGTCTCTGCTTTCTCTGACATCTCTACCTGCTCGAATTCCTACAACAGACATGTTCTTTATCTTCTGACTGCCCACATTTGAGGTCATGATGATCACAGTATTGCGAAAATCCACCGTCCGACCTTTGGAATCCGTAAGCCTTCCATCTTCCAACACCTGCAAGAGTATATTGAACACATCTGGATGCGCCTTTTCTATTTCATCTAATAAGATCACTGAATAAGGTCTTTTTCTAACTGCTTCTGTAAGCTGTCCACC
>JAJOKN010000130.1 GCA_021129815.1 Desulfotomaculum sp.
CATTGTCTTTAGTTTCCAATTAAGAACACTCCCCAATCATTTGATAAGTTTTCAACTACATCTTATAAAAATTCTTATCTCTCTTCTTTTAAGTCTACAACAACCGACTTCTGTTATATGTCTGTCACTTATCAAGTTTCAGCTAGCTCCAAAAACAGCTCAACTAAATCTTTGTCTGGCTTTGACCCGTATTTGCTGTAATAAAACTCTTCAAACAATTCAACAAGCGGTACTTTGGTGTAATCTTTGACTTCTACTGCTTTTTTCATCTCCGGCAGTATCGGTCTTATGTTTATTATATGTGGCCTTAATTTTCTTAGCATTTTGATTTCATGCTGTTCTAGCGGCTTATCCGTGTGTATTTCAAGGTCTATCCAGCTGTTTATGTCTTTTGTGCTCTCACACCACTTAAGCGCTTGATCTATACCATCTGTCGCCGTCCATTTGACCAACCTTCTACCGCTATCAAGTGGTATTTCTTCAATATGCGTTTCTTTTTGCGGTAGGCATTCAACCAAATAGACCGCTTTTGCTTGCCCTGCTTCTGAAAAGCTGTAAGCAAGCGGAGAGCCTGAGTATCGAATGTGATCGTTTCCCAATACTGACTGGCTCCTGTGAAGATGCCCCAATGCCACATAATGACAGTCGGGAAAAGCATCTACATCTACAGCGTATACCCCACCTACTTGAATGCAGCGCTCCGAATCGCATTCTATACCACCGCTCACATATACGTGGCTTGTACATATGTTCACTGTACCTGTCCTAAAATTCAAAGCAGCTTTGTGAAGCAGTGCTGATATACGTTCAGAAAAGCTCTTCTGAACATCCCTATCATCTAATTTTTCAGTTAAAACCTCTGATAAACGTTGCTCAGATGGATACGGCAGCGAAACAACAATCGCTGAATGCTCACACGTTGGCACAGACAGCTCAAACCAACACAAACCGCTTTCAATCACGCAAGCTTTACCAGCGTTTTTAACAGCGCTTTCTACAGCGCTATCTTTTGGCAAGCCCAAAAGCACTATGCCCATCTGTGAAGCAAGCGGCACAGATGCCTTTAGTCTTTCAGGATTATCGTGATTGCCTGCTATAATTACAACTGCCCGCTTGCCATTTAGAGATAGCTCAGATATGTAATGGTAAAACAGCTGTTCTGCCTTTGCAGGAGGATTTACAGCATCGAATACATCCCCTGCAACTATCACCAGATCAACTCTTTCTTTATTTGCAATATCGCAAATTTCTTCTAAAAACTCCTGCTGCTCATCAAAGCGATCTCTTCCTTCTAACGTTCTGCCTAAGTGCCAGTCGGAAGTGTGAAGTATTCTCAAAAGATTCTACCTCCTAAAAATTAGCATTTGAGTAAACTATAATAAAACTAAGGTAAATTTTTAATAATCCCTAATAAACTTCAAACTCCTTCGCAAAAAACCTAACGGTTCTTTTTTTGCTCCATGCACAAATAATCCCTTCAAACCCCAAACTCTCTCTCCAACTCAAAGGAATATAAATATTTTCCTTTTACCTCTCTTTTAAATATCCTCTCCACTGCCAAAGCATACAAGTTTACCTGAGGCTTGTACTTAGCTATGAACTCATCTATCTTCAAAGGTGGTATATAGTTGTTTTTGTAGTCCAGCACTATGGCCTTGTCTTCTTCTAGCCAAACGCAGTCTATAATCCCTTGAATTATTACCTTTTCACTTCCTTTAATATCGGGATAGACTTCTTCAGCTAGCAGCCCTAGAGTAAAAGGCACTTCTCTTAGCACGTTGTTTTTGTTCTCTTTATATGCTTTTACCAGCCTTTTTCCTAGTTCTGACTCAAAGAATTTCAGTATTTTCTCTACATTTACAGCTTTAGCTTGAAGCGGTGTTAAAAGCTTTTTTGTTTCAAGTTTCTGCACAAGATTTTCTATGTACTCAAGGGTTATGTTTTTCCCAAAATCAATGTGCCTCATCACGGCATGCATAGCTTGTCCTCTTTCTACGGGCAGCACGGTATCTTCATAGATGAACTTCGGCTTTTTATAAATGACAGCGCTGTATTGCTTTTCATCAGCATTTTTGCTGTCGCTCAGCAGCACATGTTTTATATCCTCCAGTCGCACTTTTGCTGGCTTTTGGGCTTCTGTTTTAAAGGGATATTCCCAAGCGATGTTCTTTAAAAGCTTTTCTCTATTGATTGAAGAAACTGCATCCACCGGCTGTAAGGATTTAAGTTTTTGCAGATACTCCTCAGAAAAAGATTTTTCTGGCTCGCTCAAAAACTCATCCAACTTGTTGTAAATCTTCACCTGCCATGTACCGCTCATAGCATCTAAGCAAGGTATGACTGCTGGCGCTATCCAGTCAACAAAGCTCTTGGGGTTCAGCATATCAAGTCCTAGCTCCCAATTCTTAAAGTTTTTGTCTAGGTTTTTAACTGAACACGTCAGTATCAATTTTTCTTTCGCTCGCGTCATAGCCACATACAATACGCGCATCTCTTCTTCCAAAAGTTCTTTTTTTAACTGCTGTGCCACCGCAAGCTTGGCAGGCGTGGGATATTTAATTCTTTTATCCAAATCTACATACTCAATGCCAATTCCTAAATCCTTGTGCACAACTACATCTTGATTTATATCGCTAAAGTTAAAGCTTCGCTCAAGCCCTGCTAATATCACAACAGGAAACTCAAGCCCTTTGCTCTTGTGTATGCTCATTATGCGAACCACGTTTTCGTTTTCACCTAGCGTTTTAGCAGGTTCTAAATCCTGTCTATTTTCTTGTATCTTTTGAAGAAATTGCAAGAACATATAAAGTCCTCTAAATCCTGTGCGCTGATACTGCCTAGCTCTATCGTAGAGCGCCTTTAAGTTGGCATACCTTTGCAATCCATAAGGAAGTGCGCTTACATACTCCAAAAATCCAGTATCCATATAAATAGTCCATATCAGATTCGCTAAGTCACCAGTTCGCAAAAGAGTTCTCCAATCGTCCAATTTTTCCAAAAAATCGCTTATCTTGTCAGATAAATCCCTTTCCTTCCTCAAAGCTTCTAACAGCGCATCATAGTATGTGCCTTGGATTTGGCAAAGCCTTATTTTTAAGAGTTCTTCCTCTGTGAATTTGAAGATAGCAGACCGCAAAACAGCAACCAACGGTATATCCTGGCGCGGATTATCTATTATTTTCAAAAGAGAAAGGATGGTCTGCACCTCTAAAGCCTCAAAGTAGCCACTGCCAACTTCAGCGTATGCAGGTATTCCAGCCTCTTTAAACGCTTGGGCAAAGGTTTCAGCTATCACTGAAGGAGACCTTAAGAGCAGTACCATATCTCTGTATTTAATGTCGCGATAGCTCTTTGTATCCTTATCCCACACTTTATAGCCTTCTGACATCAACTGCTGTATTCTTTTGGCTACAAAGCGCGCTTGTATTTCAATGTGAGTTAAATCTTCCTCATCGCTGTTTTCACTTTTCTCTAAAAAGTGCATCTCAATCGGCTCATCTAGCGTTTTTATGCCTTCATCAGCTTTTGGATAATTTGCGCTGTATATGAGCTTATCTTCCTCGCTGTACTTTGTATCATCAAAGTTCATAATTCTTTCAAACAAAAAGTTAACTCCATCTACAATCTTTTTTCTGCAGCGGAAATTGTTTGACATCACTATTGCCTTGCCTTTTTTGGGGTTTTCTTTAAAATCGCTGTATTTTTTTATAAACAGCGACGGTTCAGCAAGCCTAAACCTGTATATGCTCTGCTTTATATCCCCTACCATGAACACATTGTTGCCCTTTGAAAGAAGCGAGATTATAGCATCCTGCAGTTCATTTATGTCTTGATATTCATCCACCAGTATCTCTTTAAAGCGGTTGGAAAACGCATTGCTAGCATGGGATGAAGAAGCTTCATCTTGTAAGAGCTTAAGGCATAAATGCTCAAAATCGTTGAAGTCCAAAACGTTTTTCTCAAGCTTCTTGATTTGAAATTCTTTGGCAAATTCCAAAACGAGGTCGCAAATTTTAACCACATGTACTCGGCTTTTGTTTAAAACTCGCACAACATCATCTTCAGTATAGATAAATGCTTTTTTCAAATTATCTACAATTTTTTTGTATTCATCTCTTAGGTTTTTAACTTGTTCTTTTATGTGTTCTTCTACGTTTTTCCCAAAAGCAAGCCTCTTAAATTTCACATCGTTTATCTGCTGATAAAGCGCATCCCATTTCTTGCACGCTGACATCAAGTCATTTAAAATGTCGATTTCGCAAGCCAACACATCAGCTTGTTTTTTCAGCCCTTCTAGTTCTAAAATCTGTAAAGCTTTTTGCGCTGAATTCAGCGCTTTTTGCAGCCTGTAATTTGCATCTTTCATTATGATTTTAAAAAAGCTCTTGTCATCCATGTATTTTAGTTTAACTCTCTTTATCCACTCATCTGGTGACAGCGTGCTTTGTGATAAGTCATAAAGCCTCAAAATCACCTGTTTTATGAGGTCATCGCTTCGCTCTCCGCCATAAGCATCCACCAAATTTATAAAATCGTTCTCAGCATTTTCATAATGCTCTTCAAAGATTTCATCTAGCACTTCATTTTTTAAAAGCTGCATTTCAATGTCATCTGCAACCCTGAAATTTGGGTTTAAGTCCAGCTTGTAAAAGTTTTCCCTTATCATTTCCAAGCAAAAAGAGTGCAGCGTGGTGATGTGAGCTTTGTTTAAAAGCACAAGTTGCTTATACACAAAATCGCGGTTTTTGAAGTCCGTCTGCAGCATGTTGTATAAGCCTGCAGCAAGGCGTTCCCTCATCTCAAGCGCTGCTGCATTTGTAAAAGTGACCACCAAAAGCTCGTCTATGTTAATTCCTTCTGATATGCGCTTTAAAATCCTCTCCACCAGCACCGCAGTTTTGCCAGATCCCGCTGCAGCAGAAAGCAATACATTGCATCCCCTTGTATCTATTGCCTCTCTTTGTTTTTTTGTCCAGTTAGGCATAAAATCTACTCCTCATCGCACAAACGTTCCCATATTTTCTGTTTATCCCAAATTCTTACATGAGCAATATAAAAAATAACTAAAGGGAGTTTATTTAAGTGTTCAACAATTTAATTTTTTTACTCATCTAACACCATCTTCAGACTTTTATCCCAACTCGGCAAACTAATTCCAAATACCCCTACCCACTGTCCAAAGGTAGGCGATCCTTCTCGTATATCTACAGCTACATCAAATACTTCTCCTTGCAAAACATATACTAGCTTTCCCTGAGGATTTGGGTTTTGATCGCTTTTGATTCCATGTCTCCATAAAAAAACCTCGTTCGTCTTTAAATGTTTTCGGTTCTATGATTAAAATTCCTGGAAGTTTTGTTTCTATTATTTTTATTTTTTTACAATCACCCTTCTTGTGCGATTCTCAGCAGGTATTGACCATACCCGCTTTTCTTTAATGGTTCAGCTAGTTCAATTAACTGTTTAGCATCTATCCATCCCATCCGATAAGCCACCTCTTCTGGACATCCTATCTTAAGCCCTTGTCTTTGTTCGATGATTTCTATAAACTTAGCTGCTTGTAACAGAGATTCATGCGTTCCGGTATCAAGCCAAACAAAACCACGTCCTAGCTTTTCTACACAAAGCTGACCTCTTTGCAAGTATGCTTTGTTTGCATCTGTAATTTCAAGCTCTCCTCTAGCTGAAGGTTTTATATTCTTTGCTATCTCTACCACTTGATTGTCGTAAAAGTAAAGACCTGTAACGGCATAGTTTGACTTAGGATGTTTAGGCTTTTCTTCTATGCTGATTGCCCTATCCTGTTCATCAAACTCCACTACACCATAGCGTTCAGGATCTTTTACCCAATAGCCAAATACTGTAGCACCTTGTTCTTGTGACACAGCTTTTTTTAGTTTTTCAGTAAGTCCATGCCCGTAGAAAATGTTATCGCCTAATATGAGCGCACAACTGTCTTTGCCAATAAAGTTTTCTCCTATGATAAAAGCTTGTGCTAAACCTTCTGGCTTAGGTTGAACTGTATAGCATATATCAATTCCCCATTGACTTCCATCTCGTAAAAGTTTTTTAAACTGTTGCTGGTCGTGTGGTGTAGTAATCACTAGTATTTCTCTTATACCAGCTAACATTAGAGTGCTCAAAGGATAGTATATCATTGGTTTATCGTAAATTGGCATGAGTTGCTTGCTCACTGCAAGTATAATAAGTGGATATAAGCGCGTTCCTGATCCGCCTGCTAAGATTATGCCCTTTTTTATCATATGTTTATCACTCCTAACCGCTCACCGCGATAGCTTCCGTCTAGCACTCACTGGCACCATTTTTGATTTTCTAAGTACCATTTTACAGTTTTGCGTATGCCTGTCTAAAAAGTTTCTTTAGGAGTCCAGCCCAGTTCTTTTTTTATTTTGCTAGCATCTATGGCATAGCGCCTGTCGTGTCCAGGCCTATCTTCAACAAATCTAATCTATGTTAGTTTGTCCAAGTTTATTATGCGAACATTATCTTGTGATAAGCACTGTCTTATGAAGTTGCTTCCAATAAATCCCGCTCCGCCTGTTACTAGCCATGTTTTCATATATAGTTTTCACCTTCCTAGTCAAATCTAACTATCTTCCTATTCAAAACACTTATCTCAAATTATATCATCCTTTAGCTCTACAAAAACAATGCCAATCACATCTAATTTCACAACAAACTCTTTTATCTTTTCTCCTTCTAAGCTCAACAACTGTCATAAATATCCAGTATTTCTTTCGTTTTCAACTTCAAAAGTTCAACATCTCCTCTAGTTTCTACATTAAGCCTAAGCACTGGTTCTGTATTGGACATTCGTAAGTTAAAGCGCCAATCCTTAAACTCCATGCTGATGCCATCCGTGCGGTCAATTATAACTTCATCATTAGCAAAATGTTTTTCTACTCGCTCCATTACTTCCTTGGGATTCTCTACTTTTCGGTTAATCTCTCCGCTCACCGGATATCTCTTCATCCTCTCTCCAACTAGTTGAGACAGATTTTTTTTCCTTTGACTCATAATTTCTAACACCAATAACCAAGGAATCATACCGCTGTCACAATACGCAAAGTCCCTAAAATAATGATGAGCTGACATCTCCCCGCCATACACTGCATCTTCTAACCGCATTCGCTCTTTTATAAAAGCATGACCTGTCTTGCTTTGAACAGGAATGCCTCCTGCTTCTTTGACTATCTCAATTGTATTCCATGTAAGGCGCGGGTCGTGGATGATCTTAGATCCAGGATAGCGCTGCAAGAAAGCTTGAGCTAAAAAACCAACTATGTAGTAGCCTTCAATAAAGTTACCCTGTTCATCAAAAAAAAAGCACCTGTCAAAGTCTCCATCCCATGCTATGCCCACATCTGCTCCTGATTCACGAACAACTCTAGCCGTAGCTTCTCTGTTCTCTACCAAAAGCGGATTGGGAATGCCATTAGGAAAAGTGCCATCTGGTATGTGATTCACTTTTATAAATTCAAAAGGCAAAAAAGGCTCTAGTGCATCTATTACCGGACCTGCGCATCCATTGCCTGCATTTACAACCACCTTAAGCGGCCACAAGTTATCGCGGTTCACATAAGAAAGCAAATGTTCTACATAGTCTGGCATAATATCTTGCTTAACGCATTCACCCGGCAAAACAGATGGCTTTGTAAAAGTCCCATTCACAACTCTATCTTCCAACTCCCTAAGCCCGCTGTCCCCGCTTATCGGTTTAGCTTTTTCTCTGACAAGTTTCATTCCATTATAATTTTCAGGATTATGGCTAGCAGTGATCATTATTCCTCCATCTAAGTTTAAATAAAAAGTAGCAAAATAAACCTGTTCTGTACCACAAAGCCCTATATCAATGACATCACATCCCGCTTCATTCAGCCCCTTAATTAAAGCTTCCGCTAACGACTTGCTGGATAGGCGCACATCATAACCTACTGCAACTTTTTGAGGCTTAAATAGTTCAACATAAGTTCTTCCTATGCGATAAGCTACTTCTTCATTTAATTCTTCAGGAACCTTCCCGCGAATATCATAAGCTTTAAAAGCATTTCTGCTAATCTTGCTGCACGACATTTAAAACACCTCCTTAAAAAATTCGTTTATTTACTGTATAAGCTCATTTTCACTGATACTTATATTGCTTATTTTATCCATTTTATTTGCAGAAGTCCATGATACCCAAAAAAACAAATTGACAAAATTATTACAAACATATATTCTATGTAAAAAATCTAATATCTCTAATAATCACAAAAAAACTTTCTTGGTGTGATAATTGTGAATTTGAATTCAAAAGATGAAGGAAAAGTTAT
>JAJOKN010000125.1 GCA_021129815.1 Desulfotomaculum sp.
GTGCTTTTTGAAATTATTCTTATGCAAAGTCTTTCATCGGGTTAGGACCTAATTCTTCAAGTTCTTCTGCAAATTCATCCAGTATCTTAGGTATTTCCATATAATCCATAATGTTAACTTCTATAGCTTTAACTCTTTCAGATTCTAATCCCAAGCGATCTAAGGTTTCTGATACTTTAGACAATCTTATCTCAGCAAGTTCACTACCTTTTATAAAGTGACACTGATAATCCTCTCCATGCTTACAACCCATAAGCAACACACCATCATACCCTCTACCCATGGCATCAGCAATCCATACTAAATTCAACGAACCCAGACATCTTAGTGGTATAATGCGCACCCATGGGTTATATTTGAGGCGATTCATTCCTGTCATATCTAGGGCTGGAATAGCATCATTTTCACAAGCAAAAACTAAAATCCTTGGCTTTTCCTCGAATTCTTCTGGTATCTCAATTTCCTTGATCATATTTCCAATAATTGGCACAGAGTAGTTTTTGAACGAAATAACTCTTTCTGGACATGCTCCCATGCATGTACCACATCTTCTGCAACGAGTAGGATTCATCACAGGATTTGTATCGGCATCTTCATTGATTGCGCCAAATGGGCATTCCTCCGTACAACGCTTGCACTGTGTGCAGCGCTTTAAGTTGATCTCTGGATAAGATAAATCTCCACTTCTTGGATGACATGCCATTCCTTTTGCAGTTATTTCCACGCATTGAATTGCTTTTAGTGCCGCACCTGTAGCATCGGTAATTGCTTTGGCCATATCCATAGGTGCTCGCACTGAGCCCGCTGCATAAATGCCAGTACGACGAGTCTCATATGGGAAGCAAATAAAGTGAGAATCTGGAAAACCATATTTTAAAGTAGGCAGTTCTGGTCCCTGCCTGTATTCCAGGTTTAAAATATCAGATGCTAAAATTACATCCTTAGGCACAGCTTCTTCACTTTCATCAGATTCAGCTTCTTCAGTGGCTTTAAAGTCAGTCCCAAAAGCTGTGGTAGGCACCATTCCAGTAGCAAGTACTATCAAATCTACATCATCAAGTTTAGACTTGCTACCCATTAAAATATCCTCAAACTCTAAAGAAAGCATACCATTACCACTTTTCTCCATGCTATCAACTTCACCCTTTATAAAAACTGCACCTGTTTCTTGTGTCTTCTTATAAAAATGCTCATATACACCTGATGCGCGAATATCTTTGTAAAAAACATAAGCCATTGCATCAGGATTTAACTCTTTTAAATAAAGCACTTGCTTTAATGTATCTACACAACATGCAGCAGAACAATATGGCAATTTCTCTTTATCTCTAGAGCCTGCGCATTGTATAAAAACAACTTTTTTTACTTCCTTTCCATCTGAAGGGCGCACTATTTTGCCCTTTTTAGCCATTTCTTCTAATTCAGGGTGAGTTATAATGTTTTTGTATTTGCCGTAATTTAAATACTCAAGCTTTTCTTTTTCTACAGGTACAGCGCCGGAAGCTAAAATCACTGCACCTACTCTTTCTGTAATTTGCTCTCCATTTTTATCAATAATTACATCGAACATTCCAGGTGCGCCAGAAATCTTATTTATCTTAGCTGATGTATAAATTGTTATATTCGGATTATCTTCAAGTTCTTTAATTCTATTGTCTATATCAGGATCTTCAAGCTCTGTATACGGCTCTCCAAGCGGCGTAAGTTTATAGACTTTGTTTAGCCAACCACCTAGTTTCTCTTCTTTTTCAATCAGAACAGTTTTATAACCTGCTTTTGCTGCTTCAGCAGCTGCTGTCATACCTGCTAATCCTCCACCAACGACCAATATTGCTTTTGAAGGATCTTCTAATTTATATGGCTCTGGCAACTCCATCGAATTAACCTTTGCTATAGCCATGATTATGACATCTGCCGCATGCAATGCAGTGTGATTTTCTTCATCGTCATCAGGATCATCTGCATCATGAACCCACGCTACATGCTCTCTAATATTAGCCCTTTCCACAATTACTTCCTTGCCAAAATCAAACACATCATAATTTATTCGTCCTGAACAACCTGCTATTATTACAGCATTCAATCCTTCTTCTTCAATGTCTTTTTTAATTATCTCTACTGCTTCTTTGCCACAAAACGCCTCATTTGAATGGCATACCGCTGCACCATTTTCATCTGCAGCTTCTTCCAAAACTTCTATATTCATTACATCGCTTATACCGCAGCCTGTGCAAATATAAACACCTATCTTTTTATTGCTCATATCAGCTTACCTCCTTTACCACTATAGACTGAAGCGCTTTAATTACTGCAGCAGTGGCATCTTGTACCGAAGTAGCAACATCTCCTGGTTTTCTCACACAACCTGCTGCATAAATTCCCGGCACTGATCCATTTACTGCAAATCCATCAACATCATATTTAAAATCTACAGGAATTTTATCATTCGCAGTTGATGGTTCCATTCCAGTAGCCAATACTACTAAGTGGTATTCGTAATTAGTGACCTTCTGTTCAAATTGATCTTCAGACAATATTACTAAATTTTTATTATCTGTTTCCTTAATCTCACTTGGTTTTCCTTTTATCATATCTATGTCTTTGCCTACCACTTGCTGATAATAATCTTCATATTTGCCCATTGCGCGAATGTCCATAAAATATATCGTAATTTCTGCATCAGGGTACTGTTCCCTAATATAGTTAACTTGCTTTAACGTTGCCATGCAACATACAGAGGAGCAACACTTCATGTGATGTTCATCTCTAGAACCAGCACACTGCACAAATGCAATTTTCTTCGGTTCTTTTTTATCAGAAGGACGCAATATTTTTCCTCCTGTAGGTCCTGTTATAGAAGCCAAGCGCTCCATCATTATATTGCTTATAACATTTTCAAAGCGTCCCCCACCATAATTGCTTAGCTTTCCAATGTCATAAGGGTTCCAACCAGTAGCCCATATAATAGCACCAACGTTTATATTCATAATTTTAGGTTCTTCATCTAAATTAACAACTTCATGCTCTGCTAGTGCTTTCTTTTCTTCTTCAGAGAGTTCATCAATATCAACTACATGCTTTGCTGGAAATGCAAAGAGATGCGGAAAATATACCGCCTTTGTTTTATCCATCCCAAAATTAAAATCATTCGGCCGTTCAGCTGTACATGCTTGTGCAACCTTTTCACAGGATGCATAATCCCCATCTATGTAACGCGGTTTAATTTTTATACTCACATCAAAATTACCTGCTTCTCCTGAAATCTTTTCCACTTCAGCTAAAGTTATCACTGTTATATTTGGATTTTTTCTAATCCTTTGAAAATTTATTTCCAATCCACAATTAGGTGGGCACATCTTAGGAAAATATTCATTTATCTGAGTAACTTTTCCTCCTAAGTAAGGCTTTTTCTCTACCAAAAACACTTGACAGCCTGCTTCAGCAGCTTCTACAGCAGCAGTTATACCACTTATGCCTCCACCTACCACCAATATACTCCTGTTAGCCATCCTATTCACTCCTTTACGAAAAATAAATTGAAAACGAAGCACATTTAAGAAAAAAAACACCATGCAACTACCACAAGCACGGCTACAAAACTACAACTACAAGCCAAATTTTTCTAAAAATAAATATACTTGTTGGCTCGCAACATAAGAAGTTGCGAGCCAACAAGTAGCATTATAACTTATTAAAATTTCAATTATCTTCTTAACTGAGCAACCTGATCACAGGCTTTTTAAAGAACTCCCATTCATCTTTTTCAGCATCATACTTGCAGTTTACAAAACAATGCCAATTTTCCTCATCCATCTTTGGTGTGTCTGTGCGGAAGTAATATCCCGGCCAACGTGTTTCTTCACGGAACAACACTGCACGGACATGAGCTTCTGCCTGCATTGTTCTATGAATGTTCTCCCAGCATCTCATGAGTTCATGCAAGTTTCTCGCTGCAAGTTTTTCAGAGTCTTCTTTAAGCATGGTCAGATATTCAATACCTTTTTCTAACAATGCTTTGTTAGTCTTAAATCCTGCAGAAACACCACCTGCATATTCGTCCATTATTTTCTGTAAACGGAACATATATTGCTTTGGCATAATGTAGTTCGGGTTGACTTCCTCAGCAGTAGTAAAGTCTTTGTTTTCTTCAAATGTCTTAAGTGGCTTTAATATTTTTTCTTTCAATTCTTCTACTTTTGATGGATCAATATTTGGAAGTTCTGGATTGTCCACACAATACTTCACCATAGCCTTTGCTGCAATACGTCCTTCAGCATGAGAACCAGAAGAAAACTTGTGAGCAGAAGCACCTGAAGCATCTCCAGCAGCAAACAATCCTTTTACTGTTGTCATATTTGGATATCCCCACTTATACTCATCTGGAGCAACATCTTCAGGTCCACTTACCCATGCACCTGATGCACCAGAGTGAGAACCAATGAAATAAGGCTCAGCTGGAGCTATTTCAGACTTTTTCTCTTCTGGCATTATGTTACATGCTGCCCACAAAAACGCTTGTGAAATACTCATATCTAAAAAGTCTTCCCAAGCTTCGCTCTCAAGATGCTTCATTTTCTTTTTAAAGGCCTTTTTGTCATCTTTATATTTTTCAGCTAGTTTTGCAATAGCTTCCGGTGTGTGCATAAAGATTGGACCTTTTCCTTCTTCAAGATCTAACATTCCCAAGTAGTTACGCAAGTTTGCAGGCATAGGCTTAACCTTGCCATATGGCCCCCAGTTATCCAATTCAGCTGCACGTGTTTCCATATAGTTTTCACCAAGAGCATTAGTAGCTTTAGCACCAAACAGCAAGAACCACGCACCAACTGGACCATATGCATCTTTAAAGCGTATAGGTATAAAGCGTATTTCCTGACATGTCATCTCAGCTCCTGCTTTTATGGTGAAATACGCAGATGAGCCTGTGCTGAACGGTGGATACCATGAACGTCCTAAACCTTCACCAACTGAACGAGGCCTAAATACGCCAACTGCACCACCCATTGCAGCTAATACTGCTTTTGCTCTAAATACATAGATTTTATTTTCGCGTTTGCTGAACCCTACTGCTCCTGCAATTCTATCTCCATCTAAAATCGGCTCCACTACAAATACATGCTCATAAATATTTTCAGGACCAAGAGCATTCTTTGCAGCTTCAGCTACTATTACCTTGTAAGACTCACCATTTAACATGATCTGCCAACGACCAGAACGCACAGGCTTAGCTCCATTTTTAAAAGTCAAGCCTTTTTTCTTTGCTGTAGCACCGTCTAAGTTTTCACCCTTTTCGTCGACTTTCCAGATAGGAAGTCCCCACTCTTCAAACAGGTGAACAGATGAGTCAACGTGACGAGCAATGTTATATACCAAGTCATCACGTGATATTCCCATTAAGTCATTTTTAACATACTCTACATAATCCTCTACAGTATTCTCCCCATTGCATAACCCCAAATATTGGTTGATAGCAGAAAGTCCCATTGCAACTGCACCAGAGCGATCTAATGCTGCTTTGTCAACCAAAGTTAGCTTTAAGCCATGCTTCTTCGCCCAGTGAACAGCTTCTACAGCCGCACCACAGCCAGCCATACCACCGCCTATTATCAAAACGTCTGTTGTAACTTCAACAGTTTCAAACTCAACTGGCATTAAATTAACCCCCTTGTTTTAAAATTTTTATTTTTTACTAAACAAATGTTTGATCTTTAATTCAACCTTTAATTTACTTTTTCAAAGTAGGAACAGAATCTATGCCTAATGAATGTGGCTCAGTAAACAACACGTGATCGTCTAAGTTGTCTTGATCTGTTGGATAGCCACCACTTGGGTCAGCAGCTCCTTCTTCTGTAGTTCTAATAGGAAACTTAAAGCGTTTAACAGTACCATTGCGGAATTTTATAGTCCACATAATGCTATCTGAACTTCTAAGCGGTACACAACTTGCACCCATCGGCATAAAATCTGCATACCCACGAACATCAATTGCTTGTTGCGGACAAATCTTTACACAACAATAGCATTCCCAGCACGCTGATGGATCACGGTTATAAGCCTTATTCTTTTCTTTGTCCACCACCATCAAATCATTAGGACAGATATACATACACGCAGTTTTTTCCTGCCCTTGACACGCATCACACTTTTCTTGAATAACAAAACTAGGCATGACTTAAACCTCCTATTCGTAAAATTTTATATTTTGTTAATGAGGAATTTAGAGAAATCTTAAAAGTTTTCTTTATCTTTCCCTAAACTCCTCATTGTCATCATAATTTAAACCGAATTCTCACTAAAGACGAAATCATTTAAGCATCTATCTTAGGCGGAGGAAGATACTCCTTTTCCTTAGCAGCTAAGTCTTTTATTTCATCCATCTTAGAAAACAGCACTTTTACTACCTCTTCTCCCAAGCTCTTCTGATTTGCAATTTCTTCAAAAAGCGCTCTCTTAAAAGCAACAGGCGTATCAGTAATGCAATCACGTGAATCTGTACGTGCAGTATCAAAATGCTTTAAAACTTCATTTTTAGTTTCTTCACTTACCTTAACTCTAAGTACTTTTAGTTCTCCACCAAATACAGCTTCTATATCTTTTTCTACTGGAGTACCACTTATTTTGCTCAATCTATAATCATCCAAAAACACTTCCAAAATATACTCCATTTTAGCACCTCCTTAATATTTAAAAAATAATACCTCTAAACTTTTACCACAACACCTATCCCTTGGTTAATTTAAACTAAACGCTAGGAACATCTACTTCCAACTCTTTTTCTTTATTTACAACATATTTATCATTAACAAATGGGTAATTGAATTTGTTCCACCACTTAACTATAATCTTAAATATTTCTGGCCTCATTATAATAGACGGTGGTTGAACACCTTCTGCAACCAAACCTCTTATCAAGCTACCGCTGAGTTTTTGCTTTTCTTTTTCATGCCCGCAGTTCTCACTGTATGCCATTTCCTTGCACACAGGGCAGTACCAGAATTCCCTCATGTTTTGAGGTCTGATCTTAAGACCGCCTTCTACCTCTGTAGGTGGTTTGTCAAATCCATAGCTTGGAATTCCTTTTAGCCACAGTATCTGGGTAGCAAACTTATCATAGTATTCTCCTACTGCAGCATGATCACGACCAAACATGTGGTGTGTGCATCCCATATTCTGTCTTATAATACCGTGGAGCAAACTTTCCAGCGGGTTACCATATCTCATATCCCACAAGCAGAAGCTAACTAAATGACGATCAGGCTTGATGTAATTAGCTTCATTGACAGCACTATGCGCTTCTAATATTGCTTCATCAGGATAATCTCCTCTTCTCTTAACACCAATAATTGCGTTTACCAAAATACCGTTGCACGGCTCAACATCTCCAGTATAAGCAGCATTTTTCATGAGCATCTCATGTCCAACGTGAGGAACGTTTCTTGTCTGGTGATTGATAACCGTCCTCCAGCCTTTTTGGTCAAAAATTTCCCTAGCTTTTCTTGGCGGAATCCAGAACTTATCAAACGGCGCCTTGAATACAGGCTCATTGATAATAGTATATTTTCCAGCTAAAATAACCGGCTGATGACTTCTGTAAATCACCCATCCTGGATGCTTATCATCAAACTTTTCTTTTACAACTTCTGGATTTGCTTCAGGAGTGCCAAATGTTCTGTCAGCAAGCTCTTGAGGATCTATTTCATAAACTTCTTCCAAATCAAGAACTGCAAATGGCTCGCCTTTTAACTTTAATAATATTCTGTCGCCTGGCTCTACACCCAGTTTTTGATAGTCTTCCTTGGAAATATCAAACAACAGAGGATAAGGGAAAATCCAACCACTTAGAAGTCTTCTCTTAGAGAGCACCAGTTCCAACTCTTCTGATGTCATAGAACCTTCTACAGGACTGAAAAAACCATAGCAAATTGACATTATTTCACGATAAACATTCCTAACAGGAACCTCTCTCTTATAATGCAATGTCGGCTTAATTTCATAAACTGCCTTACAAGAATCTGCAATTCTCTTAGCAGCCTTTTTGTCTTTTAAAACCCTTTCTACCAAACGACCACCGTGAGGCAACGGCCTCTCAAAAT
>JAJOKN010000043.1:0-3111 GCA_021129815.1 Desulfotomaculum sp.
TAAGGAATAAGCAAACAGCAATCGGGGGTGTATTTTTTGTACATTGGCATAGATGTAGGCGGCACGAGCACTGATGCGGTTTTGTTAGATGGTGGAAAGGTCAAAGCTTTTGCAAAGGTCTTTAACTCTCCTGATAACATGCTCAAATCGCTTTTAGAAGCACTTGATGAAGTTTTGGAAGGTGTAAATGTAGAAGACATAAAGCGCGTAGTGCTGTCTACAACAGTTATTACAAACCTAATAGCTGAACGCAAACAAGATCCTGTGGGTTTGATATTGATGCCGGGACCGGGAAGAAAATTGCAGCAATATCGCAATGCTGATGTGCATATAATTTCAGGAGCTATAGATTATAGAGGAAGAGAGATAATCCCGATAAATGAAGAAGAAGTTGTAAGAGCAGTAAATGAGCTTTCAGCAAAAGGTTACACAAAAATAGGAATAGTGGGGAAGTTTTCACCGAGAAATAACAAACATGAAATACAGGTTATGAACATAGTAAAAAAGCTTAAACCTGACTGGTCGATAGAAATGGGGCATGTAGCTGGGGGACAGCTCAACTTTCCAAGGCGTGTTGCAAATACGCTCCTTAAGTGCGCTACCAAAGAAAAATACAACGAATTTGTAAAGGCAGTGTCAAATGCACTGGAGCAGAGGAACATAAAAGCACAAGTGTTTGTGATGAAGGCAGATGGCGGCACTATGACACTTGAGGCTTCTGTAGACCATCCAGTTGAAACTATCTTTTCAGGACCAGCAGCAAGCACTTTAGGCGTACAATCTCTTACACCTACGGGAGAAACTTCATTAGTGGTAGATATAGGTGGCACTACTACTGACTTAGCGTTGATACTGTCTGGAGAGCCGCTTTTATCTTCTAAAGGTGTTAAACTTGGGGAACAGCTCACTCAAGTTAGAGCGCTTGCTACAAGATCGGTACCGATAGGTGGAGACAGCGTTTTAGAAATAATAGGAAAAGAGTTGATAATTTACTCTGAACGTGCTGGAAGGCCGTATTGTATGGGGGGGCCTTTTCCCACTCCCACAGATGCTTTAAATGTAATGGGGCTTACCGCTCTTGGGGATAGAGACAAAGCGTGGGAAGCTATGAAAATGTTAGGTGATCAGTTGGATATGTCTCCTGTGGAAATGTCGAGAAAGGTCATAAACTCTATGGTTGATATGATAGTGAGCGAAATAGAGAAGATGTTCTTAGAATGGGAGCAGGAACCTGCTTATCGTACATGGGAAGTCATGCAGAAAAAGAAAGTTAGGCCTCAAAATGTTGTGGGAGTAGGTGGCGGAGCAGTAGGGTTTATACCTAAGATTGCAGTGAGAATAGGTGGTACCCCTGTGCTCTTGCCTTATGCATCTGTGGCTAATGCTATAGGTGCAGCTGTATCAAAGCCTACTTTGCAAGTGACAGTGCATGCTGATACAGAGCAAAACATATTCAGCATAGAAGAAACAGGGCTACAGGGCAGAATAGATAGAGAGGATTTTGAATTAGATGATGCAGTGCAGTTAGCTAAAGATTATTTACTAAGCCTAGCTGCTGATATGAATATCAACAATCAAATAGATGAGATAGAAGTGGTACGAAAGGATGTATTCAATGTTGTCAGAAAAATGGTTACCACAGGTAAAATTTATGATGTGTGTGTACAAACTGCGCGTGGCATAGAATATCATATAGGTGCTGGGAGGTAATTATATGGGGAATAAGACAGGCCTTGTTTTTTTTCCTGCTTTTGATTGGGCTATAAGTCCTACTCATCCTGAAAGGGAGGAGAGGCTTTTATATACAAGAGATCAATTTATAGAAGAAGGTGTGCTTGATCTTCCGGATATTGTTGAATACCCGGCAGCAGTAGCGACACCTCATGAGATTGCGCGCGTGCATTTTTGTATACCTGGTGTGGATTATCAGACCATGACTGCGCACCGCATTGCTGCAGGTTCTGCGATAAGTTTGAGCGATAAAATAATGAGCGGAGAAGTTAAAAATGGTTTTGCTATTGTCAGGCCTCCCGGCCATCACGCTATGCGCGTAGTAAGGGGCAACAGGGGTTTTTGCAATATAAATAATGAAGCGATAGTAGTTGAGCATTTGAGGCGAGTATATGGGGTAAAGCGCATCGCTATTATTGACACGGATGTGCATCATGGAGATGGAACGCAGGATATTTATTATCATGATCCAGATGTGCTTTTCATATCTTTTCATCAAGATGGGCGAACTATTTATCCGGGAACAGGATTTACAGATGAATTAGGCGGACCCAGAGCATTTGCATATACGCTCAACATTCCACTACCTCCTGGTACCTCAGATAAAAGCTTGTTGTATGTTATAGAAAATTTAATACTGCCTGTACTTAACGACTTTAAGCCGGATTTTGTGATAAACTCTGCTGGCCAGGACAATCATTATTCAGATCCGCTTGGCAGCATGAAAATAACTGCTCAAGGGTATGCTAAAATGACGGAAATGTTAAAGCCTGATCTAGCAGTACTTGAAGGCGGGTATGCTATTGAAAGTGCATTGCCGTACGTTAATTTAGCGATTTTGTTAGCTATGGCAGGGCGTGATTACTCATATGTGACAGAACCAGATTATGATCCCGATGCGCTTTCTGAAGATCAAAGTGTGACAGGCTATGTATGTAAGCTAGTGGAGCAATTAAAAGAAGTGTGGGATAGTCGTGAAAAGCTTTGCCGAATGCAATACAACAAATATGATAAATATTTTTACCAACAGAAACACATTTATTATGATACAATAGGATTTGAAGAAAAGCAATTGGAGAGGATACGAATTTGTTCAGATTGTCCGG
Organism: Desulfotomaculum sp.; assembly: GCA_021129815.1. Taxonomy (GTDB): domain Bacteria; phylum Bacillota; class Desulfotomaculia; order Desulfotomaculales; family Desulfohalotomaculaceae; genus JAJOKN01. The sequence goes on from JAJOKN010000043.1 coordinate 2,838, forward strand.
GATACATAATGATAGATTCTCATGTGCCATATCAATTTGCAAAAGATGGTTTGCGAGGTGTTGAGTACAGCAGAGTGCTTGCTGTGTCCATTCACAACAGATGTTGTGAAAACTGTGTCGCAGAGGCTTGGGATGTGTATAATAAATCCAAAAAGGATGAACGCTATGCATACGTTTATGTACAGGATAAAACGGTGGATAGCTTTTTGACTTATAGAAAGAGCGATGGCCGTGAGTGGCACACTGAAGGGTAAAAACTACTGAATAAAAGATA
>JAJOKN010000043.1:3121-7856 GCA_021129815.1 Desulfotomaculum sp.
ATGAAAGGTTAAGAGGTCAAGAGGTTAAAAGATTAAAAAGTTAAGAGGAGAGTTTTAGAGTTTGAAGGAGATTAGAGTTCTTGATAAAGAGACAGCAAGCAAAATAGCAGCAGGAGAAGTTATAGAGCGCCCAGTATCTGTAGTCAAAGAATTAGTAGAGAACTCTTTGGATGCAGGAGCAACTCAAATAAGTGTAAAAATTCAAGATGGAGGCATTTCCTCTATTGTTGTGATCGATAACGGATGCGGCATAGCTGAAGATTACGTGGAGTTGGCTTTTGTAAGGCATGCTACCAGCAAAATAAAGCACATAGAAGACTTAAGCCGCATACATACTCTTGGCTTTAGGGGAGAGGCGCTTCCCAGCATAGCTTGTGTTTCTAAAGTTACGATGATAACGAGGACAAGTGATCAACAGGCAGGGGTAAAGATAGAGATAGCAAATGGTGAAGTGCAAGGCCGTGTGCCAACAGGGTGCAATGTTGGCACTAAAGTTGTTGTGGAGGATTTGTTTTGCAACATACCTGCCAGAAAAAAGCACTTGAAAAAAAGGACAACCGAAGCAGCTTTGATAAGCGATGTTTTATCGCGGCTTGCGCTGTCACGTCCAGATGTTAAATTTAAACTTATTTCTCAGGGAAGAACAGTACTCCACACACCAGGCAGCGGTAAGCTCATAGAAGCAATTGCTTCTATAAGCGGTATTGAAGTGGCGGAGAAGATGATTGAGATTTGTGCAAACTCTGATAGTGTAAAAGTTTATGGATATATCGGCAAGCCAGAACTGTTGAGGCCTAATCGTGCACAGCAAACTGTGATAGTAAATGGCAGGTATGTAAAGAGTGAATTGATTTCAAATGCGCTAAAGCAAGCTTATGACACGATGTTGCCTTCAAAATATCATCCTGTTGCAGTGTTGAATATTGACATTAAATCTGAATTAGTAGATGTAAATGTCCACCCTGCAAAGTTAAGAGTGCGATTTGACAATGAAGGCGAAATTTACGAGCTCATATTGAATGCGGTTAAAAAAGCTTTGCGTTATGCTGATTGTGTACCTGTGGTTAGAGAGCTTTCATTCCCTTCTGCACGGCTTGTGAATGTGCATGGAAAGTTAAAACAAAAAGATGATCAAGCTTTTCAACAAAAGTTTGAATTTGATGATCGAGCTGGCATTTCTAAGGAGAGCAGTTTTTTTAGAACATGTGATAAAGGCTTTGCTGCAGCGGAAGAAAAAGCTCAGTTTTATTGTTTTGAGCGTGAAAGGGAAAATGAGGACAATAATACAAGCAAAATAGAAGAAAAAGCTTATGGAGATAATGGATTTGCTGAAGAGCAGCTATCGAGAAAGGGCTGCAGCGCTTTTCAGAATATCGATATTTTGCCTGAAATTGACAACAATTTTCCGGATATGTGGCCTATTGCACAGCTTATGCCTACTTATATATTGGCGCAAAGCAACGATGGACTTTATATAATAGATCAGCATGCAGCACATGAGCGGGTTTTGTATGAAAAATACCTTAAGAGCAATGAAGAACACAATAGCCAGACTTTGCTAGTGCCAGTAGTCTTGAATTTAAATTTTGATGAAGCTGAAATACTGAGGCAAAACATATTTGTTTTTAAGAAGCTGGGATTCATACTGGAATACTTTGGAGAATGCAGTTACTTGCTTCGCGGTGTGCCAGTTGGGTTTCCAGCAGGAGAAGAAGCGCAGTTTTTTCTTGAAGTGTTGAATAATGCTAGTAAGCATAAGGGGAATCGATGCGAAGACGTGATAAAAAGCGATACTTTTTTTGAGCACTTAGCTTCCATGCTGGCGTGCAAAAGCGCGATTAAAGCAGGGCAAAGGCTTTCTAAGTTGGAGATGGAAAGCTTGATTGAAGATATGAGAAGATTGGACAACCCATACACCTGCCCGCATGGGAGACCCACTGTTATTAGCCTTTCTTATGCAGAGTTAGAAAGGCGGTTTAAGAGGTAGAGCCTTTATGAACTTTTTTGTCACCACTTCTTTGAAAGCATCAGAAAAATTGATTTTGAGAGCAGCACGCATAGCAAAAGAGCTTGGCATTTTGTATGTACCGAGAGGTAGCGCTTCTTTAGAGGATATAGAGAGAAAATATTCAAGCGATGGCATACTGGTGGTATCAAAAGAGCGTTTGGTTGTTTATAGTAAAGGAGAAACTTTCTTTTTTCATCCAAATATGGCGAAGATGAGAATTAAAGCGCTGACGTTGGGTAAAACTGATTATATGGTAAGTGCTATGAACTTAAAACCTGAAATGACCGTTTTGGACTGCACCCTTGGTTTGGGAAGCGATGCGATTGTTGCTAGTTATGTGGTGGGCAAGCACGGTTTTGTAACAGGACTTGAGATAAATCCGCTTGTGGCATATGTGTTAAGAGAAGAGATGGGAAAGTATGAGAATAAAAGCAAAGCACTCATGAAAGCTGTGCGAGGTGTGCGCGTGTTAAACGCTGATCATAATGAATACTTAAAGGAGTTACCGGATAACAGTGTAGATATAGTTTATTTTGATCCTATATTTAAAGATCCAGTTTATCATTCTTGCGGCATATCTTCTTTGAGGAAATTAGCTGACTATACCCCTATGAGAGTTGAAACGATACGCGAGGCTTGCAGAGTAGCTAGGTTTAGGGTGGTCATGAAGGAGAGAACTGGAAGTTCGGAATTTAAAAGGCTGGGTTTTGAAGAAATTGTGGGTGGCAGAAGATCTAGAATTGCATACGGGGTTATAAATTTAAAAGGAGAGAGATGAATATTTGAAAAAACCGTTATTAGCAGTTGTAGGTCCTACGGCTAGCGGCAAGACGAGTTTGGGAGTGGAGCTTGCGCTTAAACTGAATGGAGAAGTTGTGTCAGCTGATTCTATGCTGGTTTACCGCTATATGGATATTGGCACAGCTAAACCTACAGCAGAAGAACGAAAAGGCGTACCTCACCATTTAATCGATATAAAAATGCCCTGGGAAGAATATAATGTAGCACAGTATCAAAAAGATGCCAAAAAAGCAATTTTAGATATATATAAAAGAGGAAAGCTACCTATTTTGGTAGGTGGAACAGGCTTGTATATTCGTGCAGTGACGGATAAATATAACTTTAATATGCCTGGAGAGGATAAGGAACTTAGAACATTGCTTCAAAAGCAAGCTTTGCAGAAAGGGAAAGATTGGCTTTATAAGAAGCTTTGCAAAGTGGATCCAAAAGCTGCAGCGAAAATTCATCCAAACAATGTGCGCAGGGTGATAAGAGCTTTAGAAGTATATATTCTTACAGGGCGCCGCATTTCAGACATGCAAAATGCAAGCTACAACAGCGAATACGACTTGATGTTATTCAGCTTGAGCATGCCAAGAGAGGTGTTGTATGAGCGAATTGAAAAGAGAGTGGATACTATGATTGAAAGAGGGCTTATTGAAGAAGTTAGAAAGCTTTTGAATATGGGCGTTCCGCGTTCTTCAACTTCCATGCAAGGGTTAGGATATAAAGAAATTGCTGCATATTTGTATGGCGAAATATCTTTGGAGAAAGCCATTGAGCTGATTAAGCGAAACACACGCAGATTTGCTAAGCGGCAGCTCACTTGGTTTAGGAGAGATCCTAGAATATGTTGGGTACAATCAAAAGATGTCAAAGCAAATACAAAAGAAATTATTGAAAAGTGGAAGGAATATATTGATCAATCAAAGAAAGAAAATATTTAATATAATTTTATTTTTAATAAAAAAACAAAAAATACTTAGGAGGATTTACTATGGGAAAGTCTTTAAACTTACAGGATATTTTTTTAAATCAGATACGAAAGGAATCTATTCCTATTACTTTGTTTTTAGTCAATGGAGTTCAAATTAGAGGAACTGTTCAGGGCTTTGACAGCTTTACGATAATAGTGGAGAGTGAAGGACGTCAGATGATGATCTATAAACATGCTATTTCTACTATAACGCCGCTTAAAAAAGTAAATTTTGCAGTTAATTCAAATGAGGCAAAAAACCAATAGGGCTTAAGACAAAACAACAGGTAAGGTTATTTAAAAAATCTAACCTTACCTGTTTTGTAGTAATTTACTGGATTTATGAGATGTCAATTTTTTTGCCAGCTGGAGGAGTGGGTTCCTTTTTGGGTAGAGTTATCGTGAGCACGCCATTTTCAAACTTAGCTGTAACTTTGTCGCTGTCCACATTGTCGATGTAGAAAGAACGCGAGAAAGATCCTACTCGTCTTTCTTGGCGGATGTAGTTTTCATTTTTTTCTTCGATCTGTTCATTTTTATTCACAGATATAGTGAGGATATCGTTGTTTATGGTTATATCGATTTCTTCTTTTTTGACACCAGGCAGGTCCACTTCAACGATGTACTCTTTATCGGTTTCTTTTATATCAGCTCTCATTTGTTGCCTTTCATAAAGTGTAGATAAAAGCGGGTTGTTTACAAAACTATCAAACAATTGCTCAACGTCGCTTAAAATATCGCTCGGTTTTCTTATAACTATATCGCCTTTGCGCCTTCTAAAAGGAGTTAATCCAAACATCACACAACACCTCCTTAAATAATAATTTAAATAAATGAAATAGCATTTATTATGTTGTGCTTCCTATGTATATTTTATACTATTTTAAATTTATGTCAATAATTAGAAAATAAATGGCATTTAACTGCCATAATGTGCTGGAATTATAATGGGATTTGTGATACAATCTCTT
>JAJOKN010000053.1:0-1316 GCA_021129815.1 Desulfotomaculum sp.
AAAAAGCTCTTCCAGCACTATGGTCTGCGTTCTCTTTTGTCCCACACCAACTAAAGATATAGGCACGCCCAGCAGTTCTTTTATTGCTTCTAAATATCTTCTGGCGTTTTGAGGAAGATCTGATAATTTTGTAGCAGATGTTATATCTTCCTGCCAGCCGGGTAAGGTTTTATAAACAGGTTTGCACTTTGTTAAGTCATTTAAGTTTGTTGGAAAAGCACGAGTAGTTTTGCCATTTATCTCATAAGCAGTACATATTTTGAGCTCTTCAATGCCTGTGAGCACGTCCAGCTTGGTAACTGCTAAATGGGTAAAACCGTTTACACGCACAGCGTATCTGCCGATAAGTGCATCGAACCAGCCGCAGCGGCGCGGACGCCCTGTGGTAGTGCCAAACTCTCCTCCCTGATTTCTTATCTTTTCTCCCAAGCTGTCGTGCAGCTCTGTAGGAAATGGACCTTCTCCCACTCTTGTGGTGTATGCCTTTATAACTCCCAACACTTTGCCTATCTTTGTAGGTCCTACACCTGTGCCAATGCATGCCGATGCTGCTATGGGGTTAGATGAAGTCACGTAAGGATATGTGCCAAAATCTATGTCAAGCAGAGTCCCTTGCGCTCCTTCAAACAATATGTTTTTTCCTTGCTCTATAGCTGAGTTTATGGTTTCGCTTGCATCGCCTGCATATTCTTTAAAGAAACCCGCATAACTCATAAATTTCTGGTATATATCATTGAAATCAAGCGCTTTTTCATTATAATATTTTTCTAACAGTTTGTTTTTGTTTTGCAAATTTATTTCCAGTTTTCTTTTAAATTCTTCTTTGTCTATCAGGTCTGCCACCCTTATGCCAGCACGTGAGTATTTGTCAGTATATGCAGGTCCTATGCCTCTTTTAGTCGTCCCTATTTTGCCATCGCCTTTTTTGTTTTCTTCTGCTTCATCTATTTTTTTATGGTACGGCATTATCAGATGAGCTCTTTTATCGATTAAGAGTCTGGAAATCTTTATGCCTCTTTTGATAAGCCCTTTTAACTCTGAAATGAGCACTTCTGGATCTATCACAACGCCGTTTCCAATTATGCAGAGCTTATCTTCATAGAGTATTCCTGATGGCAGCAAATGAAGTTTGAATTCTTCATCGCCCACAACCACTGTGTGTCCAGCGTTGTTGCCGCCTTGAAACCTCACAACTATATCTGCTCTCTGCGCCAAAAAGTCCGTCACTTTGCCTTTTCCCTCATCGCCCCACTGGGCGCCTACTAAAACAACTGCAGACAATTTTCATGTGCCTCCTTAATTATAAATCTTTTTAT
>JAJOKN010000053.1:1326-7818 GCA_021129815.1 Desulfotomaculum sp.
TTTTGCTTCTTTTGTGGTTTGGTCTAATAGAAATTTAGAGGATTTAAAAGCAGCCTATCTATATTTTCATCCTCTTTGCTATTTCCCGCCCGACTATCACACCGGATATTGAAGCCTGCACAAGCCCTCTAGTGATGCCCGCGCCGTCTCCTGCAGCAAACAGGTTTTGTATTTTGGTTTCCAAGCAGCTGTTCACCGCAAGTTTAAAGGAATAAAATTTAACTTCTATGCCGTAAAGAAGCGTAAAGCGCGAATACACTCCCGGTGCGATTTTATCAAGCGCTTTTAACATTTCTATTATACCAACTAAATGTCTGTAAGGAAGAGCTAGGCTCAAATCTCCCGGCACAGCTTCCTTTAGCGTTGGTTTTACCAGTCCTTTTTTTATGCGGCTTTCGTTTGATCTCTGGCCGTTCAACAGGTCGCCCAGCCGCTGCACTATCACTCCGCCGCTTAAAAGGTTTGCAAGCCCTGCAATGTATCTGCCGTAAGAGATAGGATCGTCAAAAGGTTTTGTAAATGTCTTTGTAACCAAAATCGCAAAGTTTGTATTCTCTGTCTTTTTGTAAGCATGGGTGTGGCCGTTTACTGTAATCAATCCGTTGTTGTTTTCTATAACCACCTCGCCGTATGGGTTCATACAAAAGGTGCGAAGTTTATCATCAAAAACTTTGGAATAATACAAAAGCTTTGATTCATACATTATGCTGGTGATGTGCTCCATCACCACAGCAGGCAGTTCCACGCGCACACCTACATCTACAGGGTTTACAGCTATATCAAGTCCCAGCTCTTTTGCTTCTCTGGAAAGCCATTTGGCTCCTTCTCTGCCGGGTGCTATAACCACGTTTTCAGCATAAATTTTTCTACAGTCAGCTGTTTCTACGCCTATCACAGCGCCATCTTTTACAAGCACTCTTTTAACCGGACATTCAACAGCGATGTCCACAGTGTTGTTTTTGTCGCTTATCAAGCGCTCTTTAATTTTCTCCAGTATCTCCTGACAGCGCCCTGTACCCAGATGCCTTACAGGCATTGTAACCAGCTTTAAATCTGCTTTTAAGGCTTCTCTTTTAAGCTTGTCTATTTTTTCATTTTCCATCCCGTGCAGTTGCTGCGATGCACCGAAACTCAAATATATATCATCTACATGCTTGATGTATCCCAAAAGATTTTGCGTGCCAATGTAGTTTTCCAAATTGCCGCCTACTTCTGCACACAGCGTGAGCTTTCCATCGCTGAAAGCTCCAGCGCCGCCCCAGCCGCAAACCATAGAGCACGGGTTGCATGACACGCACGGTATGCCATTCTTTTTGGAAGGGCATATGCGTTTATCCATCGCTCTGCCTTTCTCTATTATCAGTACGCTTTTGTGCTTGCAGTTTTTTATGAGTTCAAGCGCGGTGAAAATCCCTGCAGGTCCTGCTCCTACTATGATGACGTCATACCGCTCTTTCATAAACGCACCTCTCTTTAGAGCATGCTGTATTATTGTATCAAACATAGCATTTTCAGTCAAAAAAATGTTATAATGAAAAGCAAAAAGACTAAGAGGCTAAAAGATAAAAAAATTTAAGTGAGGTTTTAAAAACTTAAGGAAGTACTCCGGTATGGATAAGCTTAAAAAGTTAAAGGAAATCTGTCAAAAATACGATATAGCGCTTGTATATCTGTTCGGTTCACAGGTGAAAACTGGCGCTGAATTGTTAAACGGCGTTAAAAAAGAGGTAACTGACCCCCTAGCTGACATAGATGTAGGTATAGTTTTCAAGTGCGGACTCCCTTCTAAAAAAGTAAGATGGGAAGTTTACAGCTATATATTTAATGAAATGGAAGATCTTTTTCTGCCATATCCTTTAGATTTAGTATTTTTACAGGAAACGCATTCTGTATTCCAGGCCAATGCAATTTGCGGAAAATGCATTTATTATGAAAGCTTAGAGTTTAAAGAAAGCTACGAAGAGTACATTTTGGCTCGCGCTGCTGATTTTCGCCCTTTTTTAGAAGCTTATTTAAATGAGGTGCTGGAGGGCTAAAAAATGCCTATAGATAAATTAACTATAAAGCAAAGGCTTGCGCTCATAGAAAATTATGTAAAAGAATTAGAGCAGTTATCAAAAATACCTGCTCATGAGTTTGTGCACACGCGAAATGCTGCAGCTGCAGAAAGTTTTTTAAGGCGCACTCTTGAAGCAATTTTTGACATAGGTCGGCATATTTTGGCTAAAAATGGGAATATAAATATAGCGCTTGAATATAAAGGTATAGCAATAGGTTTGAAAAATATGGGTATCATAGACACATCACTCTCAAATCAATTGATAAAAATGGCAGGTTATAGGAACAGGCTGGTGCATTTTTACCATCAGGTATCTGATGAAGAATTATACAGCATAATAAACAACAACTTGAAAGATATAATCACATTTAAAGAACAAATAAAAAGGTATTTAAAAAGTGTAAACACTTAAAAGCAAAAAGCATACTCAGGCAGCAATCAAAACTCCTCTTTAGCCAAGTTAACAAATTTTGTGCATTGCTTTATAAACCCGAGTTCTACCTTGCCAACAGGGCCATTTCTTTGCTTTGCAATTATAATTTCAGCTATGCCAGCTTTTTCTGATTCTGGATTATAGTATTCATCTCTGTAAATAAACATGACCACATCTGCATCCTGCTCTATGCTGCCGCTTTCTCTTAAATCTGGCATTATGGGTCTTTTGTTCTGACGCTGTTCCACTGCGCGGCTCAGCTGAGACAGTGCCAGCACAGGCACGTTCAACTCTTTAGCTATGCCTTTTAATGATCTCGATATATCTGATATTTCCTGCTGACGGTTTTCAGCGCGTCTGTTTCCCTGCATGAGCTGCATATAATCTATGACTATAAGTCCCAAGTTTTTGTCCTTTTTAAGGTTGCGTGCCTTTGCAAGTATTTCCCTGGGAGAAAGTATAGCGGTATCATCTATATACAGAGGAGCATGAGAGAGATTTTCTCCTGCCTGTGTTAAGCGAAGCCAATCTTCATCTTTTAAAAAACCTGCACGGAGCTTTTGCTGGTCAACCATCGCCTCTGCACACAGCATTCTCTGAACAAGCTGGGTTTTTGACATCTCCAAGCTAAAGATAGCCGTGGGTACATTCAAACGCACAGCAGCATTCAGCGCTATCATAAGTCCCAATGTAGTTTTTCCCATGCTCGGACGCGCAGCAAGCACTATCAAATCTCCATTTTGCAGACCACAGGTAATGTTGTCCAGATCTATAAAGCCTGTGGATATACCCGTGAGCTTTCCGCGGTTTTGCTGCATTTTTTCAATTTGTTCAAATAACTGCACAAGTATATCATTTACAGCTGTCAAATTTTTAGACTGGCATCTGTTCCTGAGCTCTATCAGAGCTTCTTCAGCCTGATCTATGAGTTCATGCACGTCCTTTTCCTCATAACTCATAGCAGAGACTTTGGTTGACAGCTGTATGAGCATCCGCTTTAGGGATTTTTCTTCTACAATATGTGCATAATGCTCTACATTGCGCGCTGTGGGTACAACCCCAGCCAAAAGCGCTATATAAGAAGCCCCTCCTGCTTTTTCTAAGCTTCCATTCTTTTTGAGCTCCTCGGATACCGTGATCATATCTATCGGCTGGTCTCTATCTGCTAAATTCAGCATAGCCTTGTATATAAGCCTGTGGCTTTCGCTGTAAAAGTCATCTGGATTTATAATTTCCATTACTTTGTATATGCTCTCTTTATCGAGCAATATTGACCCTAAAACCGCTTGTTCAGCATCTATGCTTTGAGGCAGCTCTTGTTCCTGAAAAAAGTTGTCCTTTTTTAGTGTCATTGCAAATCATCCCTGATTGTTAATATCGCCAGTACCGTCTAATTATATAATCAATTTATGAAAATACCTGTTCTATAGCTTCATTTATATTTTTTACAAGCACTACATCTATTCCCTTTACGTCCCTTGGTATGTGATCTTTGTTTTCAAATGGGATAATTACTTTTTTTATGCCTGCTTGTTTTGCCCCGTATATCTTCTCATAAATACCGCCTACAGCTTTGATATTGCCCCTGATGGATATTTCTCCTGTTACTGCAACGTTTTGAGATATAGGAATTTCCTTTATTGCGCTCAAAATAGCAATCGTTATAGCAACTCCTGCAGATGGACCGTCTATCCTGCCCCCGCCCACAACGTTTATGTGGATATCAAAGTCATTTATATCTATTCCTTCTATCTTTCTTATAACAGAAGCTGCGTTGAATACAGAGTCTTTAGCCATGCTGCCCGCTGTGTCATTAAACCTCATAGTTCCTTTTCCGCTTTTGGATGCCGGAAATGATATCGCCTCTATTTCCAACACCGATCCTAAAAAGCCTGATACTCCTAATCCAAATATTTTTCCTACTTCTTTTTTATCGCTTGCTTTTTTATTGGCTGTAGATGTAAGCCGATTTGATTGTATAACTTCTTTTACATCGCTTTGTGTTATACAGATTTTAGTTGATTTGCTGTCTCCAACCTGTGATTTGTAATACGCGAGACCATAAGCATCGCATAATATACCAACTGCTTTGCGCCCTTCTATTGTGTAGCTGCTTATTATTTCTTTTGCTTCGTCAGTTAAATCTACATTTAACTTTTCCGCTGCCATCGCAACTATTTTTTTAATATCAGAAGGTGTAAGCGCTTCAAAAAAGACTTCCGCACATCGTGAACGTATAGCAGGGTTTATTTCTTCAGGTTCACGCGTAGTAGCTCCAATGAGTATAAAATCCGCTGGCGCTCCTTCTTCAAAAATTTTCTTTATATATTTTGGCGTGTTAGGATCATTCGGGTCATAATAAGCAGATTCAAAGTAAACTCTCTTATCTTCAAGCACTTTTAGAAGTTTGTTCTGCAATACAGGATTTAGTTCACCAATTTCATCTATAAATAAAACCCCGCCGTGAGCTTCTGTAACCAAGCCCAGCTTCGGCTCAGGCACGCCGGTATCCGCCAGATCTCTTCTTGCACCCTGATAAATGGGATCATGAACAGAACCCAACAGAGGATTAGCGATTTCGCGCGGATCCCACCTCAAAGTAGTGCCATCTACCTCTACAAACTTGCTGTCTTCTGAAAACACACTTCCATTTACTTTTTTTGCTACTTCCAGCGCAAGGCGCGCCGCTGTGGTTTTCCCTACGCCGGGCGGTCCGTAAATTATGATATGTTGAGGTAACGGAGATGCAAGTTTAGATATCAAAGCCTTTATACCGTTTTTCTGCCCTACAATTTCGTCAATTGAATTAGGCCTGAGCACATTTAAAGCCTGTGCTGCAAGCTTTTTTTGCTCCAATTTTTCTAAACGAGCAAGTTTTTTTAAAGTTTGAGCATTTTCTGGACCTGCAATCTCTTTTAATACCTGCATTTTTATTTCACGTACATATTCTTCATGCCTTGCTTGAATTTTTTCGTTTATCTTTTTTTCGATTTCTTCCTCAATGCTGCGCTTTGCAATTATATCAGCAATTTTATCTTCTATTTCATCTAATATATCGTCAATTTCTTCTATATCCGGCAGTTTGTCAAGGGAATATTTTTCAAAGACTAACTTTTGAAGAGCTAACACTCTTTCTTCCAATTTATCCGAACGCATTAAATTCAATATGCCGAGTTTACCAGCTCTGAGCACCAGCTTTTCTGAGCCGTAAATATTTGAAACCAAACCATACAGCGCATTTACACGGCGGCGCAGTTGTTCTTGCTCAGAAAAACGCCTTGCTGTTTCTTTTGAACTTGAACTTATAAACTTCTCTAAAAAGTTTTTCATCTATATACTCCTTTCATAACTGCATCAGCTTTCGCTGACGATAACATTCAGCTCCGCTTTTACTTTTGGGTGCAGCTTCACTGTGATTTTATACGTTCCTAAATTTTTAATAGGAGACTCTAAAACTATTTTCTTTTTTTCTACATCTATGCCATGTTTGTTTTTTAAATAATCTGAAATATTTTTATTGCTTATAGCTCCAAAGAGTCTTCCGTTTTCACCAACTTTAGCAGCAATATTGACTGTAATTTGCTCTATTTTCTTTGCCAATTCTCTGGCTTCTTTTTCAATTTGCTCCTTTTTTAAAGCTTTTTTTTCTTTTATTTTAGCCAACTCATTTAGTTTTGTTTCAGACGCGTAAGTAGCCAATCCTTTCGGTATGAGATAATTTCTTCCATATCCTTCCGCAACTTCTACAACATCTCCCTTTTTACCAAGTTTAGGCACATCTTTTTTTAATATAACTTTCATATCGAGTAATCAAAGCCCCCTTCTTTTATGCAGGTGGTATTCCAGCAGCTCTGATAAACTAGAGTACCATTAACCATTCAATTGTTCTGATATTTTTAGCTATATCGCTGCTAGAATTTTTGAAATCATCCACTTCTATGCATAACACCTCTTCAAAATTAAAAATTTTAAATAGTCTTCTCGTTATTCTATGTTTTTT
>JAJOKN010000033.1 GCA_021129815.1 Desulfotomaculum sp.
TATTTTAAAGTTGTTAACGGAAAGGAGGTTGACAAGTGGAACTTGAACTTATTGAAATTGCACGGGCGGGTGGTAAAGATAATCCACTGATGCTGAACGCTACTCTGTTAATGCAAGTACTTAACTTTGCGATATTGTTGATATTGCTGAGGATATTTGTTTGGAAACCGCTTATGAATGTTCTTGAACAGCGACAGCAAAAGATCAGCGAAGAAATTACAAATGCTGAAAAGAACCGCAAAGAAGCAGAAGAAATTAGAAATCAGCTAAAGGCGGATTTGGAGAAGGCTAAGGAAGAAGCTCGTGCAATTATTCAAAGGGCCACTAAGACAGCTGAGGAGGAAGCAACTCAGATTGTAGAAAATGCGAAAGCAGAAGCTAGTCGCGTTAAAGAGGATGCAATGAAAGAGATTCAAATAGAACGTGATAAAGCAATTGCTGAATTGAAGAATGAGGTAGCCAACTTGTCAATCTTAGTAGCATCAAAAGTAGTTTCTGAGAAGATTACCGAAGATATACACAAAGACTTGGTTAAGAAGTTTGTTGATGAGGCAGGTAAGTTGCCATGTTAGGGGGAGCAGTTGGGAGAAGGTATGCTCAGGCGCTGTTTGAAGTTGCATCTGAAAAAAACAACTTAGATGCAATTGAAGAGGATTTAAAAGGCATACTTTCTGTAATAGAAAAAGAAAAAGAACTGCAGAAAGTTCTCTATCATCCGCAGGTTACAGCGGAGAAAAAGAAAGAGCTTATAAATAAGATTTTTGAAGCTAAGATTTCAAAAGAAGTTCAAAACTTTTTAAACTTAATCATCGATAAGCATAGAGAAACGTATTTGAGTGAAATTGTTGCAGAGTTTACCAAGATGGCTAACGTTGCCCGAAATATTGTGGATGGTGAGGTTGTTTCAGCTATAAAGCTAGACGAGAGTTACAAAGAAGAGTTGGTTAAGATATTAAATCGTTTAGCTGGCAAAGATGTAAAACCAAAATACAAAGTAGATCCTTCACTGCTGGGCGGCATGGTGATTCGTATTGGGGATAAAGTGATTGACGGTAGTGTTAAAAATAAACTTAAAACCCTAAGACAACACCTCGTGTCAAAAATTAGTTAAATGGATAGGGGTGAACCGGCAAATGAAGTTGCAACCTGAAGAGATAAGCTCTATTATCAGGCAGCAAATTGAAAAGTATGAAGCTCAAGTTGAAGTGAGCGATGTAGGTACTGTAATTCAAGTTGGTGACGGGATTGCACGTGTCTATGGTCTTGAAGAGTGCATGGCTAGTGAGCTGCTGGAGTTTCCAGGTGGCACGCTGGGCATGGCTTTAAACTTGGAGGAAGACAACATAGGGTGTGTTATCCTGGGTCCTTATACTCACATTAAAGAAGGAGATACTGTAAAACGCACTGGTAGAATTATATCTGTGCCTGTAGGAGAGGCGCTGATAGGACGGGTTATTAACCCTTTGGGCCAACCAGTAGATGGTAAAGGCCCTATAAAGAGCGATAAGTATCGCTCTATTGAAAGAATTGCTCCTGGTGTTATTACACGTAAATCAGTGCACCAGCCTATGCAGACAGGTATTAAAGCTATAGATGCTATGATTCCAATTGGGCGCGGTCAGCGTGAGCTTATAATTGGTGACCGCCAAACAGGGAAAACTGCAATAGCTATTGATACCATTATAAACCAAAAAGGCCAAGATATGATTTGTATTTACGTGGCAATAGGACAAAAAGATTCTACTGTTGCTAACATAGTGAGGGTATTAGAAGCTCATGGAGCTATGGAATATACAATAGTAGTTACTGCTAACGCATCAGAACCTGCGCCGCTTCTCTATATCGCACCATATGCAGGGTGTACAATTGGAGAAGAATTTATGGATAATGGTAAGGATGTGTTAGTGGTTTATGATGACCTTTCCAAACAAGCAGTAGCTTATCGTGAGTTATCATTGTTGTTGCGCCGTCCTCCAGGACGTGAGGCATATCCTGGTGACGTGTTTTACTTACACTCAAGATTGCTTGAGAGAGCTGCTAAGTTAAATGAAGATTATGGAGGCGGTTCTTTAACAGCGCTTCCTATTATTGAAACACAGGCTGGTGACGTTTCAGCTTACATTCCTACAAATGTTATATCTATTACTGATGGACAGATATTCTTAGATACAGATTTATTCAACGCTGGTATGAGACCAGCAGTTGACGTTGGTCTTTCGGTGTCTAGGGTTGGTGGTGCAGCACAGATAAAAGCTATGAAACAAGTAGCAGGTACGCTGCGCTTGGACTTAGCTCAGTACAGGGAACTAGCTGCTTTTGCGCAGTTTGGTTCGGATTTAGATAAAGCTACGCAGGCGCGATTGAATCGCGGTGCGCGCTGCATGGAAATACTAAAACAACCGCAATATCAGCCGATGCCAGTAGAAGAACAAGTCATGGTTATCTTTGCAGCTACGCGTGGGTATTTAGATGACATACCGTTAGAAAAAGTAAAAGAATTTGAGCAGGGCTTATTGCAGTTCTTAAGAAAAGAGAAGCCTGAAATAGGAAAGTCTATTAGAGAAGCTAAGAAAATAGAACCTGATACAGAAGAAAAATTAAAAGCAGCAATAGAAGAATTCAAGAAAACTTTTGTATAAGGGAACGAGGAGCGGGAGACGAGTTAGCTGTTTAAAAAGCGGCTCGTAACCTAGCACCTCGAACCTCTATAGAGGTGGTGAGAGATTTATGGCAAGTGCGCGTGATATAAGGCGTAGGATAAAAAGCGTAAAAAAAACTCAGCAAATTACAAAGGCAATGAAAATGGTTGCTGCAGCAAAACTGCGTCGTGCACAAGAAGCAGCAATTGCTGCACGTCCTTATGCTGTTAAGTTGACAGAGGTGCTCGGCAGAGTTGCAAATGCAGCTGGTGATGTCAGCCACCCTTTATTGGAAGTAAGGGATGAAAAGAAAGTTGCATATATAGTTATTACTGCAGATAGAGGCTTATGCGGTGGATTTAACAGCAATACAATTCGATATGCTGTTAGAGAATTAAAAAATATAGACAATCCATCTATTATAGCTGTAGGGCGTAAAGCTAGGGATTATTTTAAGAGGCTTGACAATGTACAAATGGCAGCTTCGTATGTTGGGTTAGGGGAGTATGTTCATTTTGGGCAGGCTCAGGAAATAGCAAAATTTGTAATTGAAAAATATACAGAAGGTGAATTTGACAGCGTGTACTTAGTGTTCAGTGAGTTTATAAACACTCTAACTCAGAGACCTACGAAGCAAAAGCTTTTACCAGTAGAACCTCCAGAGCAAAAGCAGGAAAAAGAAGTAAGCGCAACTTATACTTTTGAGCCGAGTGCAGAAATTGTGCTGAGCGAGCTGTTGCCAAAGTATATTGAGGTAAGCTTATACAGAGCTATACTGGAGAGCAAAGCTGGAGAGCAAGGTGCTCGAATGACCGCTATGGATTCGGCTACAAATAATGCTAAAGAAATGATTGATAAACTTACGCTATCGTTCAACCGTGCGCGTCAGGCTGCTATCACTAAGGAATTAGCTGAAATTGTAGGTGGCGCTGCAGCATTAGAGTAACGCTAGATTAAGCTTGTGTTATAAAAAGCTAAGTTATTTTTATAAATTTTTGGACATGAAGTTTTGAAGAGGGAGGTCGGAAAAACAATTATGAATATTGGCCGAGTGATTCAGGTAGTTGGTGTTGTGGTTGATGTCGAGTTTCCACCTGGTCAAGTGCCTGATATCTACAATGCGCTTAAGATTCGATCTGAAGATCAAGATCGCGATTACGGCGAGTGGGATCTTACATTGGAGGCTGCTTTGCACCTTGGTGATAACCGTGTACGCTGCATTGCGATGTCATCAACTGATGGTCTGGTAAGAGGAATGAAGGTAGTAGATACAGGCAAGCCAATTGCTGTTCCGGTTGGACGCCCAGTATTAGGGCGCATGTTAGATGTTCTTGGCAATCCAATTGATGGACAGGAGGAAGTTAAGTCAGACACTTATTATCCCATTCACCGTCCTGCACCAGAGATGGTAGAGCTGTCTACACAGGCAGAAATTTTAGAAACAGGGATTAAAGTTATAGACTTAGTGATACCATTCTTAAAGGGTGGAAAGATTGGACTGTTTGGTGGTGCAGGTGTTGGTAAAACAGTTATTGTTATGGAATTGATCAACAACATTGCAAAACAGCACGGCGGTATTTCGTGCTTTGCAGGTGTTGGTGAGCGTACTCGTGAAGGTAACGACCTTTATCATGAGATGAAGGATTCTGGCGTTCTTGGCAACACTATATTGGTATTTGGACAGATGAACGAGCCGCCAGGAGCACGTCTCCGTGTAGGTCTTACTGGGCTTACAATGGCAGAGTATTTCCGTGATGAAGAGGGAGCAGACGTTTTGCTGTTCATTGACAACATCTTCCGTTTCACACAGGCTGGTTCAGAAGTTTCAGCTCTGTTAGGGCGTATGCCGTCAGCTGTTGGTTATCAGCCAACGCTTGCTACGGAAATGGGACAATTACAAGAACGCATTACTTCTACAAAGAAAGGGTCTATTACATCAGTGCAAGCTGTTTATGTTCCTGCAGACGACCTTACTGACCCTGCTCCTGCGACAACATTTGCGCACTTGGATGCAACTGTTGTGTTGTCACGTCAGATTGCAGAGTTAGGGATATACCCTGCTGTTGACCCGTTGGATAGTACATCTCGTATTCTAGATCCGAACATAGTAGGTAAAGAACACTATGAGTGTGCGCGAGCTGTGCAGGGAGTATTACAACGCTATAAAGAGCTGCAGGATATAATAGCTATCTTAGGTATGGATGAGTTATCTGAAGAAGATAAACTCATAGTAGCAAGAGCAAGAAAATTACAGCGTTTCTTATCACAGCCATTCCACGTAGCTGAAGCATTTACAGGAAGGCCTGGGGTATATGTGCCGTTAAAAGAGACTATTAGAGGATTTAATGAAATTGTGGCAGGACAACACGACAACTTGCCAGAAGAAGCGTTCTACATGGTTGGCACTATAGATGAAGCTGTAGAAAAAGGGAAGAAGTTATTAGAGGGAAGTGCATAATTATGGCTAAGACACAGCAGCTCGATGTGGTTACTCCTGAGCGCTTGGCATTTCGAGAGGAAGTGGAGTTCGTTGTTGCGCCGGGAATGGCCGGAGAATTTGGAGTGTTGCCGGGACATATCCCTATGGTAAGCGCTCTTAACATGGGGATATTGAGAATATACAGAGGCAAAGAATTTTTAGCTATAGCTATAACGGGCGGTTTTTTAGAAGTAAAAGATAGCCACGTAATAGTGTTAACAGATACTGCTGAGCGTGCAACAGGAATAGAGGAAGAAAAGAGAATAAGAGAATCTCTTTTGCCTCTAAAAATAACATCTGTTGACACTTATTTGCCAGAGGTAGATTTGGCAAGAGCTGAAGAAGCTAAAAGACGAGCTGAAAAGCGGCTTGCAAGTAAAAAGGCAGAAATAGATATGATTCGTGCAGAGAGGGCATTGCAAAGAGCATTGCTCAGGATTAAAGCTGCTAAAAAGCCAGGAAGCGGTTCTTGATAAGAATCTGGTTTTGGTAGTTTTATAAGTAACGATCAATCAGTACTTAATAAAAAATAAGGACTCTGTGTTGGGAGTCCTTATTTTTATTGAAGAACAAAAGGAAAATTTAAAAGCAAATTTAGCTTAAGCTTTTTGTGTTTTATTTAGGTTTTTAAGCAAAAACTGTTTTTAAATCTATTGTTAAATCTTCAAAAATTCCAACTTTGATTTCATCTTCTTCTCCATACACCACAGGTATATTATATGATTTGTTTTCGTTTAAAACATATACGCTGACCACTTTATAATCTGGATATACTATCCAGTATTCTTTTACTGCAAATTTTTCGTAAAGAAAATATTTTTCTTTCAAATCTTTTTTTGCTGTAGCAGGAGATAATATTTCTATAACCCAATCCGGACTTCCTTTGCAGCCTTTTTCGTCTAGCTTAGATATATCGCATACCACAGTTATATCTGGCTGTACAACTGTTGTTATTTCGTCATCATTTTTTTCTTTGCCAGATGGCAGTCGCACGTCAAATGGAGCAAAATAGACTTCGCATTGTTTATCCGTTAAATAATTGGCAATTTGACGATACAACTCTCCTAGAATTTTTTGATGAATTCTGCTTGGTGCAGGTGTCATATTATAAGCAATTCCATCGATCAATTCCCAACGCTCATCATCTGGCCAGCTTAGATAGTCCTTATAAGTAAACTTTCCTTGCTTTTTTTTAACTGCAACTGACATAGGAAAACACTCCTTTGCTGAAAAGCTGTTTTTGGAGTTTAGATTTATTATATAATACTTTGTAGTAAAAAACATAAAAATATATAATATATTCTTTGAAATGAAAAATGTATAATCAAAAAAGCTGAAGAATAAGATAAATAGCGATTGAACAATAAAAAACTTCAGCAATCTGGGTTAGAGGTGATAAATGTGAATGATATAAATACAAAGTTAAAATATTGCAAAGAAAAAATTGATTACTTGATGTCTGCGTTATCTAACTGTAACATATGTCCTCATTCGTGTGGAGTTGATAGATTAAATGGTGAAGTTGGATTTTGCAGAGCAGGAAGATGGGCAGTAGTGAGCAGTTATGGCAGGCATATGGGGGAAGAAAGCGTGCTTGTGGGCACAAAAGGATCAGGGACTATATTTTTTGCTCATTGCAATATGAAGTGCGTGTATTGTCAAAATTACGAGATAAGCCATCTTGGTGAAGGGAGAGCTGTATCAAGTGAAGAATTAGCAGACATTATGCTTTACTTGCAGAATATAGGTTGTCACAACATAAACTTTGTATCTCCCACCCATTTTGTACCTCAGATAGTGGAGTCGCTGATAATTGCACTTGATAAAGGGCTTAATATACCGCTTGTTTATAATACAGGTGGATACGATGCTTTAAATACCATAAAGAGCCTAAACAATATAATTGACATATATATGCCGGATATTAAATACGGAGATGACGATACTGCAAGGAGATATTCTAGTGTTAAGGGATATTTTACAAACATAAAAAAGATATTGATAGAAATGTACAACCAAGTTGGAAGTTTAAAATGCGATGAGAGAGGAATTGCTATAAAAGGGCTTATGATACGCCACCTAGTCTTGCCAAATGATCTTGCAAATTCAAGCAAGGTCTTTGATTTTTTAGCCAAAGAACTTCCGAAAGATACGTTTATCAACATAATGAACCAGTATTATCCTGCACATCGCGCAAAAGAGTACCCAGAGCTCAGCCGCACCATTACAAGAGAGGAATATACAGAGAGCATAAAACAAGCCCTGCAGAGAGGGCTGTTAAATATATGCTAGCAGTGAATAACGCGGTCATTTAATTCATCTACTTTAGCAGCATTGAACCTATCCACCGTGCTCATATAACCAGTTATACGGCGCACACGCCTTATTGGAGACTTTTCAAAAGACTTTATAGTTATTTCATCACCGTTTACTGTTATTTCTACTTTGCCTAGCTCTTTGCCCATTTTTTCAAAACGCATTTTTTCTTCCGCAATTATTTGTTTTTTTTGGATTTCGTCAATTTCGCCGTTTACTACAACCTGTATTTGCATTATTACCTCCACCTTTCAAAAAATCTTTTGAGTTAAAATACTACTTATAGGTGATAACTTATAAGTTACATACTACATATAGTAGTTTATACGTTACCATAAGACATAAAGTTTGACAACAGCGAAATTGAGGAATTTTGT
>JAJOKN010000045.1 GCA_021129815.1 Desulfotomaculum sp.
AGCTGTCAAGAGCTAATTTTTGCAATTTTTAAATTTTAATTATCTCTTATGTTCTTACCTATATTCAATCGCACACTATTTTTCTCATCATTTGTCGACCCCCTAGGGTTTTTGCACTACTGGAGGTCGACAATTTTTAATATTTAAATTCAGTTTCAAAATATTAAAACATCTGCAGTATTATAACCCGTGCTTTTATCATAATAATCTTCTAGCTGTTCATAATTCACATATCCAAAACCTTCGACAAGAGGCGGTAAATCTGCTTTATCAGGATACCTTAAGGATATCACATAATCATAAAACTCTGCTTTTATTTTCTTGAATTCTTTTCTTCTTTCAAATACATTTTTTATCTTTTTTAAGTTCAAAAATTTTTGCCATATTTCTCTAGCTTTTTCATCTAGCTCTATAAAAACATTTATGCTATTGCTCTCTTCAATCAATCTAAAACTCGATATTGAATATCCTTCTTCACCATCGTACTTGAGTTTATAAATAGCTTCTAATATCTCTTTCGATTCGTCATTTGACTTTCTTTTGTCTAGCTCTTCATAGTATTCGTTTATGATTGTCAAAAAAACAGTTTCTTCGATATTCCTATGTTTGCTTAAGATTTCTTTGGTAGACTCAATTTGTATCTTCGAGTATATATTCCTATAAAAACCTCTGCCTTCTTCATCTGTAAGTTCTACAACATAAAGAACTCCTTTTTCTTTATTTCCATGCCTATTACACCTACCTGCTGCTTGGTTTATTGAATCAAGCGGTGCGATGTCCCGATAAACTATATCAAAATTTATGTCAACTCCTGCTTCAACAAGCTGCGTGGTTACGCAAAATCTCACTTTTTTATCCTGAAGCTTTTTTATTCTTTCGCGCCGCTGTTTTGGCACTACATGAGTAGATAAAAACAAAACCTCTTCTCCGACGCTATCTTCACAGTATATACCTTTTCTTATAAGCCTTTCTTTAAGTAGATCATATCCCTTTTTCGCGCTGCCTATCGTGTTGAATATAAGCAAATAACGCTTGCTTTTGTCAATAACAATTTCGTTTATAAATTCTTCAAGCGTCATTTTTTCATCTAATCTAGGTTTTATGACAACTCTATCAAGGCTTTTAAAATATTTTTTGGGTTCCACTAAGTAAAACACGTCTTTTTTCTCAAACATCTTTGGCTCAGTAGCAGTAAGCACTATCAAGTAGCTGTTAAGCAATTCTAAACCCTCAACAAACACTTTTTCGATTAAGTGCCAGTACTTATATGGAATGACTTGCGGCTCGTCCATTATTATCACAGAATTTGACAGCTTATGGAATTTTTTAAGCCCCTTATTGCGACTTGAAATCAAAGTTTCTTGTAAAAGTTGCACAAACGTAGTGATTATTATCTCCGAGCTCCAGTTTTCAATGAGTATTGCAGCTTCATCTTCTGTCAACTCTTCTTTTGTTCCTTTATAGATTTCAGGCGCCAAATAATGATGCTTTAACAAAACATCTGTAGTGGTTTCTATCCCAGAAGTTGTAAGTACTTCCTCTAACACTGCGGCGTTTTGGTCAATTATGCTCAAATACGGCAAAGAATATATAATGCGCGGACAAACGCTTGTCTTATTAGCTATGCGATTTCGCAGTTTAAAAGCAAGAGCCAAAGCTGAAAGCGTTTTGCCTAATCCTGTAGGTAGATTTATGGAAAAAATGCGTTTGTCTTCTGGAATATCGCAAGATATTATTTCGTTAAACGCCTGGTTTCTCATTTGATTTATAGGATTTTCTTTAAATCCTTTCTTGGTTTTATATTTAATTATTATGTCTTCTGTTATGTCCACAACGCTGCGTTTATGGTCTATGCCTGCGGCATTGCTTTTATCTGCATCGATAAGCAGTGAAAACAAAAAATTGATTTTAAAATAAATTGACATATCTTCTTTTTCAGCTTGTGTTTTTATAATCTTTCGTATTATCCTTTTGGCTTTTCTAATTTTGCTTTCAATTTCTTCTATAGATTTTTTTATATCTTCTAATTTTAGTTGAAAACCTATGCTTTGATTTAAAACTTTTAAAAGATCTGAAAAATCTTTTTCATCCACAGCGCTGAGCTGTTTTTTAAATGTTTCAACCTTTTCATCATCTATTGACGATAAGTCGTCCAATATATCACTTAAGTAGGAATGGTGGTTTTTTACAATTAGAAATGCTAAAACAGTATAAAACACAGTGTCTTTTTCGTCCTTGCAGCCGCTGTTTTTCAAAACTTTTTCCAGCAGCAAGTAGCATACAACTGCTGAAAGCAGGCTGTGTTCTGACAAATCCTTCTCTTCAGCATTAAGTTCAGCTGGATTTTTAAGTTTCTTTTGAAAATAGGGAGTGGCTTTTGCAATGTCGTGAAACAGCGCTGAAAATTTTATAACCTCTCTCAAAGCTTCTTCATCCAAAAGCTTTGGCTTCGATATTCTGCATTCATCATAATTTTTGAGCGCAATCTTCATAACGCTCATCAAATGCTCACTCAACAACATATCAGGGTGAGAATACAAGCTCACACTCATCACCTTTGGTTTAATTTTTAAATAAATACAATATTTTCGCCATTTTCCAACTGAAAGCATACATTTAACTTTGATTTTATTTGCTTTGCGTTAGCTTCAAACACTATATCTTTATAGTCCGTAACTTCCCTGTCTTTTCCCATCACAACTGGTATCCTGTCTTTTAAATACATTCTGCCTCTTTCAATTTCTATGCCATCTTTTTGAATTGCCTCAATCGGAATCACTGTGCTTATACTCATCGCTTCATCGGGCTTTAGTTCTTCGTATAAATAGCTGCCGCAAAATTCAAAATCAGCTAAAAGTTCGCTCAACCCCAAACTCACAGTAAATTCGCTCTTGTGTTCTCTTAGATTTTGCTCTAGCTTCTTTGAAATTTCTTCATCTTTATGTGCAACGTATATTCGATAAAACGGCTGCTTTATGAGTTCAAATCTAACCTGTGTTCTGGGTTCGTGGTTTTTCTTTTTAACTGGTATCCAAAAGTTATTTTTTGTGTTTATATGATTTATTCCCATGCGCACTTTTTTAACAGGCTTTTTTATGCTCACTGCCACCCTGCATCTATCATGCGAAAACACCTCTAAATAACTGTCTTTATCCACGCCACAAATTGCTCCTAATATGCCAGCTATTGTAGGTGGCGGTGGAAACGTAAAACTTAACGGAGAAGAAGTGGTAAAATATTTCTTAAAATGCGCATAATCTCCAAATATATTAAACACTATTACCCTTCTCATATAAAGCCGCCTTTCTTTGTTCAACTAGAAAAGCCCAGCTTCTTTAGTTTATTTTCGTCTACTATTTCTTTTAATTCGTTGTCGATGGCAACCTGCTCGCCGTCAACTATTAGCTTCATATAGTCATCATAAGCGTATTCAATTGCTTCAATCTTGTCTTTTTTTGCTTCTAAAGCATTCACAAGCGCTGTTATGTCCAAAGAATAGTCCTCTGAGCCTCTTATCTCTTCATCGCTTTTTTCAAACATGAGCTTTATCTTTTTATCAAGCTCGCCTATGAAATATTTATCCTTATATTCCACATAAATCAACAACCTGGGCATTTGTCCCATCTTGGAAGTTGACATAAGGCTCTTTGTCCCGTTCCACATAGCCTCAAGCATAGCATCGATATCGCTCTTGGTAAGCGGTATATTTTGTTTTTGTGCAGCCACTTCATTTACAACACCATAAAAAGCAATTAACGAATACGGTAAAATATATTTTTCCGTAAATGTGCCTTGCTCTCTACCCTCTCCAGACGGCATAACTGTAGTGCCCTTTATATATTTTAAACTCACTCTGTGAAGCGACCTGCCAAACTTGAACTGCACGGGCCCGGTAAGTGTCATAGTTTCATTTTCTATCGCTGTTGTCGCTCCGAAAAGCCGTATATCTATGCACTTATTCAGCAAATCTTCTTTGCCACTAAACTCTGCATTTCTGTCCTTTTTGGTTTTAAGCTTTCCATCTTCGCCTCGCACTTCCTTTATAAATATCTCAAGCTCTTTGTGATCGTGCAGGTAATCTCTAATAGTCCTCTTAAGCCTTACATCTGTAACTATATTTATCCCGGTTTCTTCGTCTATTCTGGGTTTGTTTTCGTCTATCGGATCTCCATTTGGGTTTCCATCAGTTATATCGTATAAAAACAACACCTCTGCGCGGTTTTTTATAATATCTTTATTCATCGGTTTCTTCCTCCTTTTCTGGATAAACTATCTTTGTTATTTCATCAGCTAAATTCATTCCTGCTGCAAAGTAAAAGTTCATCTCATCAATGCTCATATTCCAGTCATCACCTGTTGCTAACAGGTATTTTGAAACTTCTTTTGCAATCGCCTGCTTGCCTTTGTCGTAACTTTCATACTCGCTGAGCTTATTTTGCACTTTTGGCAAAAGCCCTTTAAAATCTTTTTCCTGCATTTTAAGCCCTTTTAGTGTCTTTCTAAACGGATCATTGCCTAAATTTTGATACTGCACTCTAAGCAGTAGCTCCGTAAGCACACCCAGTAAGAACAAGCCTCTTTTAAGCGGCGACTGTATGGACTCTCCAAATCTCTCAAAAAATTCTTCAAAATTGCCGCGATCCACATCTTTCACCTCCATATCTATAAGGGACAATTTTTTTAAAAACTCAAGCATCAAAAATGCATTATAAATTGAATACTTCGTGTTTTTGTCATTTACAAACTCATTCCTTATCTTCTGCATTATTATCTTGTACAAAAAATTTAAGCTTATAGGAATACCTTTAAAAACGCTGTTTGTTATATCCAAAAAATATTTATCCAAATCGTTCTGTCTTTTTAAGTCATCTGATTTTGACAAAAACCTTCTTATGCAACCAAATGTAAATTTTTCATTTTTAAACATTTTGCTAAAATGCTTGTCAACTGTTTTTTTAGCTTGAAATATTTTCTGAAGTCTTGAGGGCAACACGTCTTCTATGTGTAAAAGTATGCGCTCAGCAGAGTTGCTAATTTCTAAAAACAGAAAATCTATCAACATAAAGTCTTTTTGTTCAGCTATCAGCTCAAGAATTTCATTCTCATTGTCTGTTATGTGGTTAATTGTTTTATCTTTTAACCTTACTTTCTTTTTGAATTCTTCAAATATATCTAGCAAGTCTTCATCTAAACCGCTGAATGCAAAGAGTTTTTTAGGAATCAACCTGTATTTTAAGCGGTAAAAGTTAAATGTTAAATTCTGTTCTATATATTTTTTGCCTTCTTCTAGAAAATCCCTGCACTCGCTGCAAAGCGGAAAATTCCTCCATGCCAGCCTTTTGCTAAAACCGCCTGTTATATACCCAGGCTTGTCGTTTGTGTAAAATGTATATATTCCATCACCCGCTGACACCGTTGCTTTGTTGCCGCACATGGAACAAACCTTGTCTTCTGTGACACCCTTGCTTGTTTTACTCTTCGTTACTTTTTCTAAAAGTTCTTTGAACAATTCATAGTCGCCTGGATATTTTTCTTCTCCATCCTCTTCAAACTTCAAAATAACTGCAATGCCGTACTTTTTAGGAATGTCTTCCCGATATTCTGTCGTTCTTTCTATGATTTCTTCCTTGTTGTTCTTTAGCTCTTCGTGTATGCTACTTAGGAAATTTTCATCTTCATCACTTATACCATAATAGCTTTTATTTTTTGAGCTAAGCACTTCATCAAACCACTTTATAATTTTCCTCTCAATCGTACCCCTTATTTTCTTTTTATCCGTCAGTTTTGCAGCTGGCGAATAGTTGATGCCGCTTGAAGAACCTCTTCTATAAAGGTACTTGTTTTTTTTATTGCTGTCGCGTTCTTCTATTTTCATGCCTGCGTATTTCCAACCGCCATCACTCTGCTTTTTAAACCTGATAGCCAATATATTAGGATATTCTATGTCTTCAACCAACTTTTCAAGTTCGCTTTTTTCCTTTACACTTAAAACTGATTTACCAATATCCTTTATCGCAGTCAGCAAGTTAAACCCTCCTCCTTGGTAAATTCTTTTATTCTCTGATCCCCAACAACTGATGATTGACAACCAAATAAGACTCCAAGCTTTTTTTAATTCTACATTATTGTTTTTCCCAAGCCCTCACAAAGCGGCCGTCTAAGTCTAAATGGTATTTATATTCTTCGCCATTATGCTCTAACACAACCGCTAGCCCTGGAACCACTATTTGTGCGCTTGCTATGTCCCCAACATTTATTTCCAAGCTATCATGTCGCAATTCCACTTGCTTTATACCCACAACTTTTATTTCATCAACTGGAACGTTCAAATAACTCGCTAAATCTAATTTCACATTTTCAACTAGCTTGCCTAAAGCTGCATCTGTAATTTCCTTCTTTGTAGTTTCTATAACCTCTCTTGCTTTATCGTCTAAAGTAGTTTCCACTTCAACCCCGCATCCCATCGAACTAATACTCATCAAAGCTAACAAAAAAACTAAAAACAAGCATCTCTTTAACATCACTTAAAACCCCTCTTATTAAATTATAAATTACCTAGTAGTTTCTCTACTATAACTTTAAAGCAATAACTTCAAACACAAAAGCTAAGATTTTCTTAAGCGATAACAATCTCTGGTATTCTCCTTTGTGCCTACCTTATAGCTTTACAGTTCGATAATTCTGCCATAAATCCTTTAAACTTTATCTATTTAATTCTGCAAATAACTGTGTGTATTCTATTAAAATTCTCTATTTCTAGCAGTCTTTCAACGTCCATACTAATATCTTTTTCAAAGTGCTTTTATCTTTTAATGTTCTATTCATATTTTCTCCCACTCAAAATTCACTATATTCTTCTCTTCTTCGCTAAACTCCATACCTACAAGATATATTTCTTTACCTTCTTTGATATACTTCTCATGGTATTTTTTCTCTTTTATCTGCTTTAGCGCTGTGCCTTGTTCTTTGTCATTCGCTATCACTTTGAATTCTATGATGTATATCTTATCTTCTATGAATAGCGTTAAGTCTATTCTGCCTTTGTTTGTTACATCTTCTCCTATTATGTCTATGCCCAATGCTTGTAGGTAGACATACGCTATGCTTGCATAAAAGCCTTCGTATTTCTTTATGTGTTCTGATTCTGTGTAGGGTATCGAGGCAAATACTGATATAAATGTGTTCTTGAGTGCCTCTAAATCTGCTTTCTTTAATGCTTTTCTTATCGGTTTTATCTTTTCATCTGGATAATCGTCATTTAGGTATTTGGTTTATGATGCATTTGCTGAGTGATATTTTTACTTCTTTGTTGGGTATTGTGAGTTCGTATTCTGTTATTTCATCTTCTTTTAGTACTCTTTTTATCGTCAAGTAGCCTGTTTGAAATAAAATTGTTTCAACCTTTATTTCGTCTATGTCAAAGGTGTTGAGCAGTTCTTCGTCTACTACGATGTTAGAAAACCTAGGTAGGTAGTATCTCTTTTCTTTTAACAGCTTTATTAAAAATGATGGTGTGCCGCTTGTAAACCAGTAGTTTTTTAGCGTTTTATTTTGCAAGTACTGCAATATATCAAATGGGTTGTATAGCTTGTCTTTTAAGAACCAGTAGCCGTCGTACCACTTGCTCATTTCTTTTAAGTCAATATCATCTAAGTATTCTTTGAATTTTTCTTTTATGTCTTCTTCGGTGTAGCCGCAGATGTTGCCGTATTT
>JAJOKN010000064.1:0-2381 GCA_021129815.1 Desulfotomaculum sp.
TAGTTCACCCAGAGAATGCTGTGGAAGACTTGACTGTTGAACAGGTTCGCAAGATCTTTTCAGGAGAGATAACTAACTGGAAGGAAGTAGGAGGTTCTGATGCTAAAATCGGTGTTGTATCTCGTGAAGAAGGATCTGGAACCCGTGGAGCATTTGAAGACATGGTTATGGAATACGAAGTTGCTGGAGAGGAGAGAAAAGCAGATCTAACACCAGATGCAGCTATTCAAAACTCAACTGGCGCTGTGCGTGCTACTGTAGCAGGTGATCCTAATGCTATAGGATATATATCACTCGGTTATGTTGATGAGTCAGTAAAAGCTGTTAAAATCGATGGAGTAGAGCCTACTGCTGACAATATATTAGCAGGTAAGTATGAGATTGCTCGCCCATTTTTGTACCTAACAAAAGGGGAGCCTGAAGGTGTTGTTAAAGCATACATCGACTGGGTATTGAGCGAAGAAGGACAGGCTATTATTGAAGGAGAAGGGTTTATTAGAGTGAAGTAATTTTAGTATTTAAAAGATGACCTGTGCGTTGCTTTTCTGTACAGGTCATCTTTTGTTGTGTTTTGGAGCAATTTTAAGAGAGAGTGTAATTTAATATAAGAGAGGGTGTAATGTGTGAAAAACGTTTTGCTGCAAGAAAAAAGCAGGCGAACACAAATACGAGAATTGACTGAAAAAGTTATTGAAAAGCTGTTGTTATTTTGTGCCATTGTTGCTATCATCGTTGTTTTTCTTATTGTTGGTTTTATATTTACTCAAGGATGGTCGGTCATTCAAAAATACGGTATAGCTCACTTTTTATTTAATTTAGAGTGGGAGCCGCTTGCTGAACCTGTGCAATTTGGTCTTTTACCGATGATAGTTGGCTCTTTTGTAGTTACATTTGGTGCGCTCCTTATAAGTGTTCCTTTGGGCATAAGCTGTGCTGTGTTTTTAGCAGAATTTGCACCTCAGTGGGCTGCCAAGAGGATACGCCCAGCCATAGAATTAATGGCAGGGATTCCATCTGTTGTTTATGGCTTTTGGGCACTTGTGGTTTTAGTGCCGCTCATAATGAATTATCTGGGTGGAAGAGGCTTATCTATACTTGCTGGTTCTATTGTACTTGGTATAATGGCGTTGCCATTTATAATAAGTATTGCAGAAGATGCTATAAGAGCTGTGCCAAAAGAATACAGGGAAGCTTCTTTAGCGCTAGGTGCTACACATTGGCAGACTGTGAAGTATGTAGTGTTACCAGCAGCGAAGTCAGGTATTTTGACAGCTATTATATTAGGCATGGCGCTTACAATTGGGGAGACTATGGCTGTTATACTAGTTATTGGAAATGCGGCTATCATTCCAGATTCAATACTGTGTATGGTTCGTACTCTCACTGCTCACATAGCGCTGGAAATGGGTTATGCAGCTGGAGAACACCAACAAGCGTTATTTGTTGCAGGAATAGTATTGTTTGTCGTTATAATGATTTTAAATTCTCTGGCATTATTAATATATAAGCGAGCAGGTGTATAGGCGAGCAGGTGAAAGATGATGCGTACAGCAGTTAAAATCGAAGAAAAAATTGCTAAAGCAGTATTTTGGAGTGCAGGCATTATAATTTTAGGGATTTTGTTTTTTATAATATTTCATATACTGAAAGAAGGGTTATTTGCGATTAATTGGGAGTTCTTAACAGAAGCTCCACGTGAAATGGGCAGAGAAGGTGGTATATTTCCAATTATAATAGGTACCATATATGTTGTAGCATTGTCTATAGCAGTTGGAGCTCCTATAGGAATTATGGCTGCGGTTTTTTTAACGGAATATGCTAAAAAAGGAAAGCTTGTTAGAACCATACGTTTTTTTGTTGAAACATTGGCTGCAGTTCCATCTATAATATTTGGGCTATTTGGATTTTTGTTTTTTGTTATCTATTTGGGATGGGGCTGGTCTATAATGTCAGGTGGCTTAACGTTAGCTTGTATGCTTTTACCTATTATAATTCGTACAACAGAGGAGTCAATTAAAGCTGTGCCAGAAAGCTATAGAGAAGGCTCATTGGCTCTAGGAGCTACTAGATGGCAAACTGTTTATAAAATAGTGCTTCCTTGTGCTTTGCCAGGAATTATCACTGGGGTTATACTTGGAATTGGAAGAGCTATAAGTGAAGCGGCAGCTGTATTTTTAACTGCAGGTATGGCGGGACTGATTGTTCCTGAGTCTGTATGGGACCCGGCACGCACGTTGACAGTACACCTGTTTATATTGGCTTCAGAAGGCATTTGTTTTGAGAGGGCATATGCTACTGCAGCAATTTTGGTTATAATGATATTGATAATAAACTATGCTGCTCATAAACTGAGTGGAATGATAACAAGAAAGTAAGCATTG
>JAJOKN010000064.1:2391-4449 GCA_021129815.1 Desulfotomaculum sp.
TTATATGACTATTTATTGTGTGTATTAGCTTTGGACAAAATTTAGAATTGACTTTAAAATGTATATTAACTTTAAGGAGGGCGAGCCAAGTAATGATTAAAATAGATAGTCAATTTACTAAAAAAGTTGGTAATATCACTGCGGCATTTGGTGCAGATCTTCTTGCCTCGGGTTCTACTTGTATACCTAATTTGCTTTTGAATTATTATAAAAAGATGGATTTAAGCGATAGCGAAATGATGTTGCTCATTCATATTATTAAACTGCGTGCTGAGAAAAACGTTTTTCCCACTATTGAAGAACTGGGACGGTATATAAATGGAGGAGAGGAACGCGCTCGAACTTTATTGAGCGAGTTGATAAAAAAAGGCATATTATCTGTTACTTCATATTATGATTTTGATGATAAATCTACACTGGACGGACTGGATTTTGAGCCGCTGTATGAAAAACTGTCTGAATTATGGGCGTGCGATAAAGTTAAAGAGATTGAGGCGGCTAAGAATATTTTAGAAAAAAATATGGCGGAAAATTTAGACAACTCTGAGGACGATAACTTATTGGTTGATAAAGAAGAAAGGGACATGCATTATAAAAAGACAAGCAATATGGACAACATATGTATGGTTTTTGAGCGCGAATTTGCAAGGCCTTTATCACCTATGGAAGTTGAGCGGATACGGCACTGGTTGGATGAATACGATGTAGTGCTGGTGATGGAAGCGCTTAGGCGCGCAGTGTTGATGGGGAAGATCAATTTTCGCTACATAGATGCAATTCTGCTTGAGTGGTCTAAAAACAATCTTACTACGTTGTCTGAAATTGCAAAGTATGAAGAGAATTTTCAACAACAAAGGCGAATGGGAACAAAGCAAAAATATTTTTTGGGTGCAGCGGATAAAACTGAAAAATATACTATTGATATGGATGAAAAAAAAGAAAAAGCTGTATGTGAGCAAAAGGAAAAACATAAAAAGATATTCAACGCACTTTTAATGAGCTAAAAAAGAATACAGAAGAGAGATGAAGATAAGCTGTGAGATGTAAGCAGTGCAACGACAAAGGATTAATAATTAAGTACAACGATAAAAAAAATATATATGCTGTGCCGTGTGATTGTATAAGAAAGAAGCGTGATTTATCGCTGTATGAGAAATCAGGTTTATCTCCTTTACTTAGGGAAGCTACGTTTGATAAGTTTGATTTTAGTTATTATTCTACTCAAAAAATAGATGAAGTTAAAGGCTTAAGCTATGCTGAAACTGCAAGGATAACTTTTAAAGCTGCAAAAAAATTTGTAGAAAGGTTTTTAAAAGGGCGATATACAAGAGGATTGTTATTTACAGGTTCGGTAGGGAGTGGGAAAACTTTTTTGGCAGCATGCATAGCTAATAGTGTGATAAAGCAAGGTGGAGAAGTGCTATTTATAGTGGTGCCTGATTGGTTAGATCAAATTAGGTTTACTTATGGCATAAAGCATGCAAATAATTTTCAATACAGCCATGAGACTACGGAAATGCAGCTCATGGAAAAGGCTAAAAATGTGCAGCTTCTCATTTTAGATGATTTAGGAGCGCATAATTATACCGAGTGGACTAAAAATAAATTATACTCAGTTATAAATTATCGTTTGAATTATAAATTAGCTACTGTGGTCACTACAAACCTAATGGAAGATATTGCAGAGCATCTAGGAGAGAGAACAGCTTCTAGGTTGTATCAAATGTGTGATTTGTATCGCTTGCTGGTAGATACAGATATTCGATATGCAAATAAGCTAAAATATAGGATCTAAAAGTGTGATTATTGATAAAAAATAGAATGTTTACTTTTATTGGCAATATATAATAATTAGATTTTGAAAAGGGGTGTTGTTAAACACCCCTGTATTTTTTTGTGTTGCAAAAAAAGATGAAAAATCAATTTTAGCAGCGTTAAGAGCTCTGCAGGGAGAAGATCCTACTAACGGGGCACTGTTTTTCTATAATCCTGATATTAACTCGGATAAATGGATCCGCACTTTACCTGTATTGACCAGAAATTGTTAATTATAACTAT
>JAJOKN010000064.1:4459-7704 GCA_021129815.1 Desulfotomaculum sp.
TATATAAATGAAATTTATTTCATACATTGTATTATGCAAAAATTTATTGGCAAAAGTGATTGAGGTTTGTGTCATTCAGAAAAATACTTCACAAGAGTTATATGTAGAAGGTATTTGTGTTTAAACATAGAATTAGATTATAAGAGCATCTTTAAAAGGCATGGTAGGGAGAGGGGGGAGTTGATTGTGCATAAAGGAATTGAGCTTACAAAGATGACAAAGGCGCCGGGATGAGCAGCTAAAATAGGCATAATGCCGCTGATGCAGGTGCTGCGTCAGTTATCAGAAGATAAAGACCCTAATTTACTTGTAGGACTTAGCACAGCTGATGATGCAGCGGTTTACCGTTTAACTGATGATATCGCTGTAATACAAACTTTGGATTTTTTTCCGCCAATTGTGGATGAACCATATATTTTTGGGCAAATCGCTGCAGCGAATGCTTTGAGTGATATATACGCTATGGGAGGACAGCCTCTGCTAGCATTAAATATAGTCTTATTTCCAGAATGTTTAGAAGTGAGTATTTTAAAGGAAATATTGCAGGGAGGAGCGGATAAAGTAAGGGAAGCAGGAGCGGTCATTGCTGGGGGACACTCGATTGTAGATGATGAACCTAAATATGGTTTATCTGTAACTGGGATAGTTCATCCTGACAAGATATTGTCGAACTCTAAGGCGCAGCCTGGAGATGTTTTAATTATGACTAAGGCTTTGGGAACAGGAATAATAAATACTGCAATAAAAGGTGAAATGGTATCAAGTGAAACAGCACAAAAGTCGATAAAACAGATGACAGATCTGAATGCTAAAGCTGGCAAAGTTATAAGAGAATTTGGAGCTGTAAATGCCTGTACTGATATAACGGGGTTTGGACTGTTAGGGCATGCATCTGAAGTTGCGAGGGCAAGCGGTGTATCGCTTGAAATATGGGCTGACAAGTGTCCTGTTTTACCAGGTGTAGTTGAGTTTGCTCGCATGGGTATGGTACCAGCTGGAGCTTATAAAAACCGCAAGAGTTTAGAAAGCGATGTGGTTTTTGATAAACGCATAACTAGAGAAATGCAGGATATAATGTTTGACCCGCAAACTTCAGGGGGATTGCTTATGAGCGTAGCGGAAAAACATGCAGATGATTTAATTGAACGTTTTTTTGAGAATGAAGTTTTGGCTTCAATTATAGGGATTGTAAGCGAAGAAAAAGAGCCTTTGATAAGTGTAAAATAAAAATATTTTAGGGATGGTGAAGGCTTTGTCTGAAGGGAAATATATAGAAGTTGACAACTGCGGACTAGCGTGTCCTCAGCCAGTTATCAATACAAAAAAAGCGCTGGAAAAGATAGATGAAGGAGTAGTTGTTTCTATTGTAGATAATCAGGTAGCAAAAGAGAATGTGATGAGGTTTGCACAAAATGCTGGCTTTAGTGTAGAAGTATCTGAAGCTTCTGGAAAGTATGTAATTTCCATAAAGAAAGGGACAGATGATTTTGTAGGTCCAGTAAGAGGCAACATTGTTTCAGAGGGGCATATTGTTCCAGCCGAACAAGAAGATGTTTTGTACTTAATTGCTACTGATTCTTTAGGGCAAGGACCGCCAGAGTTAGGGCATGTGCTTATGAAGAGCTTTTTGCGCACTATCAAAGAGATGAAACCATCTCCCGCTGTTATTGTTTTTATGAACACAGGTGTGAGACTTGCTTGCCAGGAAAGCACAATGCTTGAGGATTTGATAGAGATACAAAAAGCAGGTACAGAAATACTGGCGTGCGGAACTTGCCTTGATTATTTTAAATTAAAATCTGAGCTGGCGGTTGGAAAGGTGAGTAACATGTATGAAATATTAGAAAAGATGCAAAAGAGAAAGGTAATCACCATAGGGTAGTTGACTTTGCATGTTGTTTGTTGCATAATTGTAACTGTTGTAAATAGAAATGTCGGGATGTAGCTCAGCTTGGTAGAGCGTTCGGTTCGGGACCGAAAGGTCGCAGGTTCGAATCCTGTCATCCCGACCATTTTTATTTCTAAAAAACCTAGTAAAATCAAGGCTTTAGAGGTTTTTTATATAGAAAATAAATAAAAATTTATATCCCTTTCGGATATGAACGAGTTAATCGCAATTCGAAAACCTGTCCCTTTAAAGGAAAAATATGGAGGAGAATAGAATGAAAAAAGTCAAAGAAAAAGAATACTTCAAAAAATATTTTTGGGATGTAGATATTGAAAAACTAGACATAGATAATCACAAATTTTACATTATAGAACGGTTACTAAATTTTGGAAATGAGAAAACATTGATATGGTTATTCAGAAACTACACAAAAGAGGAAATCAAAGAAGTGGTTAAAAAAAGCAGAAGTTTGACTATTAAGACAGCAAGATGTTGGCAGAATTACTTTAATCTTAAAGAGGAGGAAATGCGTTGTTTTCAGCACAGAAAATATTTTGGGATGTAATTGACTATAAAAAACGTGCTTTATTAAAAAAACTGATCAAGTATATACCACTTACTGATTTTTACTTAGCAGGCGGCACAGCATTAGCTTTGCTGTTGGGGCATAGAAAATCATTTGATTTTGATTGGTTTTCCCAAAGCAAATTTGATACAAGTGAACTTTTAAACAAACTTTCAAAGTTGGGGTATACTGAATTAATAGAAATAAAAAAAGATACATTATACTTATTTCTGGATAATGTTCAGTTAACGTGGCTTTATTATCCTTATCCATTAATAGATCCTGTCATTAAGGTTGAAGGAATTAACCTGGCTTCTTTAACTGACATTGCACTGATGAAACTTATAGCTATAAGTCAGCGAGGAGAAAAAAAGATTTTATAGATTTGTATGTCATTTTACAAGAAAAAAGAGGCACGGATTTAGAGCTTTTATTCGAACTTCTACCTTTAAAGTTTCCTGAGTCTCAGATAAATTATTATCATATAATCAAAAGCCTAACTTATTTTGAAGAAGCAGAAACTGAATTAAACATGTGCAATTCTATAGATTGGCAAGAAGTCAAAGACTTTTTTATGCAAGAACAAAAAAAAATAATCAACAAAAAGATAAACTACCTATAAAAAAGTTGTAGGCTTTTGAGAGAGTTTGGTGGGTCGCTCCTACTCTATCCCTTGTAGGATAAAAAAACAGCTCCTCCACCAACATTTTCTTGACTGGCAATGCTCATATAAATACCCTCCCTCTATAAAATAAGTTTTTCTTGCATTTACTCACTCATTCTTAGAATTAC
>JAJOKN010000067.1:0-7030 GCA_021129815.1 Desulfotomaculum sp.
TGCTTGTATTGATTTATTACTTATTGTGGAAAACAACCATAGGCTATGAAATACGGGCTGTAGGTTTGAGCCCTAGTGCAGCTGAGTATGGTGGAATAAGCCCAGCCAAAAAAATAGTTTTAGCGATGGCAATAAGTGGGATGCTTGATGCTCTAGCAGGAGTTGAAAGGATTTTGGGATTTGATGAAGCGTTTGGATTTAATAATTGTACTGCGTCAACTCGTTCAAATGCTTCCATATATCTTTACTATGATTGCGTTAGCAGGCTTTGTAGGAAGGGCAAAGCCACCTGCTGCGCTTGGAAAACCTTTTGGTAAAGAAGCATAGGATTTAGAGCTTGATAAATTTTTGATTGACTTAAGGTTTTGTCATTAGGAAATTATCTTTTAGAAGATTTGTGATTTTATAATGTAAAATTTTTACAGGGGAGTTATTTTGGTGAGTAAGGCAGGTTGTCTTTTAAGAGTACTTGAGCATTTACAGGATATCGAACAACTTAAAAAAATTAAAGAGCACATTGAAATAAAGCAAAAAAATTTAGCTGTTTTTGGGCTAAATGGCTCGGATAAAGCAGTTGTTATGGCGAGTTTAATAAATGATTTTAAAAAGCCTGTTTGCATATTAACGAAAGACAAAGAATCTGCAAAAGCATTGATTGATGACTTGACTTCTCTTTGTGATGAAGATATTGTTTTGTATGACTTGGATGATAGAGCAAGGCTTATTGCGCTGTCAAAGCTTATAAAAAACCAAAAAATAACAGTGGTAGCTACGGTTGAAGCAGCAATGCATTCACTTGTAACACCTGATATTTTTAAAAAAGCTTTTTTGCATTTTAGCATTGGTGATCAAATAGAATTAGAAAAAATAAAAAAGCAATTAATTTATGCAGGTTATCAACGTGTAGAAATGCTAGAAGCGTGCGGACAGTTTTGTGTTCGTGGTGGAATATTGGATATTTACCCAAAGGACTTAAAAAACCCTGTTCGCATAGAACTATGGGGGGAAGAAATAGAATCAATATATTTATTTAATTTGCCTGATCAAAAGATACTTAAAAAAATACGGTCAATAGACGTAATACCAGCAAGTGAAGTTATTATACCTGATGAAAATAAAGAAACGGGAAAATCGAACCTTAAGTTAGAATTTGACAAACATATAAAACAGCTGTATTCCACTGCTTCTGTTGATGCCTACAATCAATTAAAGGCACAAGCTGAAAAGTGGCTTGAGCAACTCGATAACTTTCAAGAAAAGAATTTTAAAGAACTTTTGCCATTTTTTTATTCTGATTTAGCGTGTCTTATAGATTATTTTCCAGAAGGTTCTGTGGTTTTATTTGACGATGTGCGGCAGATAACTTATACAGCAGAAAATATTGAAGAAGAACGAAATGAAGCTCACAAAAAGCTTGTATCTGAAGGCAAGCGATTGCCATCTCAAGTTAAAATGTATGTTGATTGGAAGAGTATTTGTAGAGGATTAAAACAATATGTCAATGCATTTTTTTCATGCTTACCGTTTGTTTTTTCTGATCATGATTGCTTTAAAGAAATTAAACCCGATGCAGATAACATTGTTAGTTTAAATTCTAAGCCTGTGCCGTATTTCTATGGTCGCATAAATTTGTTGGCTGAAGAAATAAAGCGATGGAACAAAAACAAAAAAACTGTTGTGCTTTTGCTGTCCACGACTAAACATGCTGAGGGGCTAGCGAAAGAACTCAATCGATATGATGTTGGAGTAACTTTAATGACAGATGATAAATTAGACCAACCTTTAGAAGGAGCAGTTATTGCTGTTTCAAATTTAAACTTTGGATTTGAGTTGGCGCTTGCGAATTTAGTGATAATAACTGAAAGAGAAATTTTATCAAAAACGATTAAAAGAGGAAATGAGAAGCATTCAAAAAAAGATGAACTGTCAATTGAAAAATTTAAAACGGGAGACTATGTTGTCCACCTTCATCACGGCATTGGACGATATGAAGGCATAGTCACGCTTTGTGTTGATGAAATGAAAAAAGATTATATGCTCATCAAATATGCTGGTGAAGATAAGATATATGTTCCAGTGGATCAAGTGAATTTGCTGCAGCGCTATGTAGGGAATGAAGGTGTAAGACCTAAGCTATCTAAAATCGGTGGTACTGAATGGATGCGCGCTAAAGCAAGAGCAAAAAAGGCTGCTCGTGAAATAGCTAAAGATTTATTGGAACTGTATGCTAAACGCCAGAAGACGAAAGGTTATGCTTTCAGCAAGGATACAGTGTGGCAAAGGGAATTTGAACAAAAATTTCCCTACAAGGAAACACCTGATCAATTAAAAGCGATAGAAGATGTAAAGCGCGATATGGAAAGCCCAAAACCTATGGATAGGTTGATATGTGGAGATGTAGGATATGGAAAGACAGAAATTGCGCTTAGAGCAGCTTTTAAAGCAGTAAATGATGGCAAGCAAGTTGCGGTGCTGGTACCTACAACTGTATTGGCGCAGCAGCATTATCGCACCTTCAAAGAGAGGTTTGCTGATTTTCCTGTAAGAATTGAAGTGCTCTCTAGACTTAAATCCCGCAAGGCTCAGCAGGATATACTGAAGAGACTTAAATCTGGCAGTATCGATATAATTGTAGGAACTCACAGGCTTTTGCAAAGTGATGTGAACTTTAAGGACTTAGGACTTTTGATTATAGATGAGGAGCAGCGTTTTGGAGTCAACCACAAAGAAAAGCTGAAAAAACTGCGCGTAGGTGTGGATGTTTTAACGCTCACCGCTACGCCAATACCCAGAACGCTGCATATGTCGCTGGTAGGTATAAGGGATACTAGTTTATTGAATACTCCACCTGAAGATCGCTTGCCAGTGCAAACTTATGTATTGGAAGAAGAAGAATCTATCATAAAGGAGGCTATACAAAATGAAATAGATAGAGGGGGACAGGTGTTTTTTGTTCACAATAGAGTAGAGGAATTAGAAGAAATTGTATTTAAACTAAAAAAGCTAGTTCCAGAAGCTAAAATTACAATGGCGCATGGACGCATGCCGGCAGAACAACTGGAAAAAGCAATGGTTGATTTTGTCGATGGCGTTTACAACGTGCTTGTTTGTACTACTATAATTGAAAATGGATTGGACTTACCTGATGCTAACACATTGATAGTAAAAGATGCGGAGAACTTTGGTTTGGCTCAGCTATATCAATTAAGAGGAAGAGTGGGACGCTCTTCGCGACAGGCTTATGCGTATTTAATGTTTAGAAGGGATAAAATTTTATCTGAACTGGCAGAAAAGCGTTTATTGGCTATTAAAGAATTTACAGACTTCGGTTCAGGCTATAAAATTGCCATGCGCGATTTGCAGTTAAGAGGTGCAGGCAACATATTAGGGATAAGACAGCACGGTCATATTGCTGAAGTGGGCTTTAGTTTGTATTGTAAAATGTTAGAACAAGCGATTAAAGAAGCTAAAGGAGAAATTGTTGAAGAAGAGGAAAGCACAATTGTGGATATTCCGATAGATGCGCATATTCCAGATTGGTATATAAGAGACCAAGAGCGGAAGGTAGAATTATACCATTATATAGCGGGACTTGATAACGAAGAAGAAGTATATGAGTTGAAAAAAGATTTAGAGCAGCAGTTTGGAGATATTCCAGATGCGCTGAGTCGTCTTTTGTTGGTGGCAGTTGTGCGAATTTTGTCTACCAAAGCTAATATAAAGCAGATATGCTTTGAAAAAGGCTGCTTTATTTTTAAATTTGATGAAAATGTTTTATTGGATATGACAAAGTTGCTTAAGGTAATAGAAGATTATAAAGATAGAATTAGATTTGTAAAACATGATAAGGGATTTGAAATAAAGCTCATGACAATAAAGGTAAAAGAACTGAACATAGGGCATTTAGAAAGCTTGATTGATTTTGTGCGCAGGATTGGGTCGACGGTGACGAAGCAGAAAGGTTGCTAGAGGAGATTATATGAATAAAGAAGGAATTTTGTTGAGCTTTATAGAAACAACTCAAAAAATATTACAAAAAGTTTTACTCTATCGAGAGAAGTTAAAATTACTGAAAGGATTTGATTATTTTATGAGTTTAAAAAGTTTAAAGTTGTTTGTGTGTTTATTTATAGTGACAATAGTTGTAGCAGCGTGTTCAACTGATGATAAAGTTGTAGCTGTGGTGAATGGCGAAGAGATTACATTAAAAGAGCTGAATAAAAGAGTTAGTCATATAAAAAAAGGTTTTGAAAGCCAGGGAGTTGATTTTGAAACAGAAGAAGGTAAACAGCTGGAACAAGAGATTGTGCAAAAAACATTGGATGACTTGATAGAAGAAGCTTTGGTAAGGCAGCAAGCTGAAAAAGAAGGAGTATTACTATCTGAAGAAGAGATTGATAAGAAAATTGAAGAAATAAAAGCATCTTTTTCAAATATAGAGGAATACCAGAGAGAATTACAAAATATGAATATAACTGAAAGCGATCTGCGTAAAATAATATTAAATGAATTTAGCAGAGAAAATTTGTTCCAAAAAATAACAAATAACATCAATGCGGTTGAAGATGACCAAGTTTGGGAATATTACAAACAGAATCCAGAACAATTTATAGTGCCAGAAACTTTAGTAGTGAGGCATATATTGTTTTTTGCTGGTGAAGGTAGCGATATAAACTTACCTGTGAAGAGAAGTGATGATGAAGCAAGAAAGTTAGCTGAAGAGGTTATAGATCAGTTAAATCAAGGAGCTGATTTTGCTGCTTTGGCTAGAGAAAAATCGGAAGATGCTGGAACAAGGGAAGAGGGAGGCATATATCGTTTTAGCCCGGAACAAAAAATGACAGATCCAGAGTTTTCAAGAGCAGCTCAAAAACTTAAGGTTGGTGAATATACTAAAGAACCAGTGCGAAGTCAGTTTGGTTATCATGTAATAAAGTTAGAAGAAATCATTCCGTATTCACAAATGCCATTTGAAGAGGTTAAGAAATTTATAGAAAATCAGTTGATTTATGAAGCTAAAGTTAAAACATACCAAGAATACATGGGTGAAGTTAGGAATGAGGCACAAATTGTAAAGAATTTATAGTTAAGTTGGCAGCAACTGATGGTGTAGTAATTATAAAAATGAATAAATGCTAATTTACAGCTATATACTATCACAAAAAGTTTTTTAAAGAACGTTAATTTTGACAAAGGGAGGTAATTATGTGAAAGCAACAGGCATTGTGCGTCGCATAGATGACCTAGGTAGGGTTGTTATACCTAAAGAGATAAGAAGAACATTGCGTATTAGGGAAGGGGACCCTCTTGAGATCTTTGTAGATAGAGAAGGAGAAGTTATATTAAAGAAATATTCGCCTATAGGAGAGCTGAGTGACTTTGCAAGTGAATATGCCGAATCTTTATATGAGGCTTTGGGACATATAACATGCATAGCAGATAGAGATGTAATCATTGCGGTGTCAGGTGCCTCTAAAAAAGAATTGCTCAATGAACCTATCAGTGCTGTAGTTGAAAAGGCAATGGAAGAGCGTAAAGCAATTATAATTGATAACCCGGCGGAAAATACGCTTTGTAAAGATGGAGCTATTATTGATAATGGAGATTTTAATTATACAAGTGAAGTGATAGCTCCTATAATATCGGAAGGCGATCCAATTGGAGCGCTCATAATGGCAAGCAAAGAAAGTAGGGTAAAAATGGGTGATTTAGAATTAAAATTAGCTGAAACAGCAGCAGGATTTTTAGCTAAACAGATGGGACAATAGGAAGAAGCCTAGAAAGGTTCTTTTTTTAGACCTTGAAATGGAGGTAAATTATGTGTAGCAATCAAAAAAATGTAAAAGAGTGTTGTTATCCATTAGATCAATTAGTAAATTTAGTAGCAGAGTTGAGGGGGGATAAAGGTTGTCCATGGGATAAAGAACAGACGCACCACAGTATCAAAAAGTGCTTAATTGAAGAAACATATGAGGTAATAGAAGCAATAGACAAATGTGATATGGACGAATTGCAGAAAGAGCTTGGCGATCTTCTGCTTCAAGTAGTTTTTCATTCGCAATTGGCTGCAGAAAAAAAATATTTTGATATAAATGATGTTATCAGCACTGTAACAGAAAAGATAATAAGGAGGCATCCGCACGTTTTTGGAGATGTTCGTGTGAAAAATAGCAAAGAGGCTATTGAGAGTTGGGAGAAGATCAAAGAACAAGAGAGGGATAAAGAAGAGGATTCTTTGTTATCCAACATACCCAAAGGATTACCAGCTTTAATGAAGGCTGCCAAGCTTCAGTCTAAAGTTTCTAAGGTGGGATTTGACTGGCAGGATTATAAAGGTGCTCAAGATAAATTGAATGAAGAGCTAAAAGAGTTATATAATGCTATAGAAAATGGAAATAATAATGAAATAGTTGCAGAATTGGGAGATGTGCTTTTTGCGCTTGTTAATGTAGCGCGACTTTTAAATGTTGATGCTGAAGAGGCGTTATCTCTTGCAAATGAGAGATTTAAAGAGAGATTTCAATATATAGAGAGGAAGGTTGAAAGTAAAGGAAAATCCTTAGCAGATACATCCTTAGAGGAAATGAATTATTTATGGGAGGAGGCTAAAAAGCATTTAAAAATTAAAAGTTTTGAAAAAAAATCTTAAATTTAGAAGGAAAATAGCATGTATTATCGAATTGCTTAAAACTATGTAAAGGTAAAAAGTACTTAAGGGGGTTTTTAAGTGAATAAGTCAGAATTGGTTGCTAAAGTAGCAGAAAAAGCAGGCGTAGCAAAAAAAGATGCAGAAAAATCAGTAAATGCTGTATTGGAAAGCATTTCTGAAACATTAGCATCAGGTGAGGAAGTTCAACTGGTTGGATTTGGAACTTTTAAAGTGCGTGAGCGTGCTGAGAGGAAAGGGCGCAATCCTCAAACAGGAGAAGAAATTACTATTGCAGCGACAAAAGTGCCTGTGTTTAGAGCAGGTAAGTCTTTAAAAGAAGCAGTAGCTGGAGCAAAAACTGGATCAAAAGCTAAATCAAAG
>JAJOKN010000067.1:7040-7655 GCA_021129815.1 Desulfotomaculum sp.
TAAAAGGGTGGTATTCAGCTTGTTGTGGTGGAAAAACAGCTGGGGCATTGGAAGGCTTAAATTGGGATAAGACTAAAACGCCATTATTTTGTATAACTGTTAAGGGGTGAGTTGGCTTGGTGGAGTGGAAAACACAAGCGCATATCTTTGTTGTTACTTTGGCAACAGGGTTTGTTGCAGGAGTAATTTTTGATATATATCATTTAAGAATATTGGGAGTTGTTTTAAGTGGAAATAAAGTTTTTATAAAAAATATGATTTTTTTGCAGGTATTTTATGCAATATGTAGTATTAATGTACTAATATTGTACAAATATAATGCACAACTTGTGGATAAAACAGTGGATATTTTTTGGAGTTTTATAAAAATATAAGATCAATGATTGTGTAGAGGTGCTTGTTTAATTGCATATTGAAATAAGAGGTGTGGAAAAGTTAAGTTTTCGGGAG
The DNA here is from genome assembly GCA_021129815.1 of Desulfotomaculum sp. GTDB lineage: Bacteria > Bacillota > Desulfotomaculia > Desulfotomaculales > Desulfohalotomaculaceae > JAJOKN01. The sequence goes on from JAJOKN010000067.1 coordinate 7,491, forward strand.
AGACAAGTAGTTACCTTAAAAGAGATGGGATACAGCAATGAAGATGTAGCTAAAAAGTTAAATCTTTCTTCAAGCACTGTGGCTACTTTATACAGCCGTGCACGCAGTAAGGGCTATCAGGTTGTTATTATAATACCGGGAGATTCGATGAGGTTATTTGACCAG
>JAJOKN010000066.1:0-2581 GCA_021129815.1 Desulfotomaculum sp.
CAGCAACCGTTAACATAACCCCGCTTTCAAATATCAATATTCCCATTGCACGCGCTTCGGGAGCTGTTTCAGCTAAAGGAAGCACTCCATAATCAAGAAAATTTCCTCCATATACAAACGAAGATACCCCTAATGTAAGACATACTAAAGCTCCCACACAAGATAATATTAGCGATCCTTTTACATCCAAGTCCCATTTAACATTGTCACCTTGAGCCATTTTAACAAAAATCAACATTACTCCCAATAAAGCACCTGCCTGAAATCCACCGCCTGGACTATAATGCCCATGAATCAATATGTACACAGCATATAGCATTATAAAAGGAGTCAAATGCCTAAAGACAACATTTAAAACTACGCTTTCACTATTATTTTTCAACTCTCTTCTTTCCAATTCATGTCACCTCATCAAAATTTAACCTAACACCAATCAGCGCTTATAGCTTTTTGAGTTTAGTTTTTTATAATCCAGTATCATAAGCACAGCAAATCCAGCAATAAGAATAACAATTACTTCTCCAAAGGTATCAAAGCTTCTATAATCAGCCAGCACAGCACATACCATATTTCGCGTAGCAGTTTCTTGATAAGCAAGTTCTATATACCTAGGAGAAACATGAAGTGCTGCAGGAGCATTTACATCTCCCGTAGCTGGAAAATCTAAAGCAACATAAATTTTTACTGCACAGAACAAAACCATAAGCAGCAATATAAAAAACTTGTTCACGGTGTAGACCTCCTTTCAACTTTATAGAACATAGCTATGAAGTAGAGAGTTACACTTACACCAATTAAAACTTCCACAAATCCAACATCAACGGCTTTCATCAAAATAAAAACCCCTGCCGAACAGAATGAAAAAGCTGCGAAAGCTATAACTGCTATCATCAAGTCACGGCTGTTTAAAGCCAATATAGCTATTACAATTTGCATCAAAATAAAAAATATTTCCAAAAAATCCACACCTGTCATTTTCACTTACCCCTCTTTAGTTTGGTATTGTGTGTCTTCTCTAACCCAAGGCTTAATACCCCTGTAATAAGCAGACCTGCTTATTATTTTTGTAGCTGTAGGATTAGCCAACGCTATAAAAACCCATATATAAAATAACTTCAAAGAATTTAAGCTAAATCCCTCATAAATCATAATTCCAATCAAACACAGCAACATCCCAAACGTATCACACTTTCCTAAAGCATGCATCCTGGAATAAAAATCAGGTAATCTAATTATACCAACAACTCCTACAGTAAGAAAAAAACCCCCCGCTACCAAAAATACTGCTGATATTATTTCGCTAATCATTTATATCTATATCCCCTTTCCTTTCAAAGTACCTACCCAGTGCCAATAACATCAAAAAGCCTGTAGCAGCCAGCGCTATTGCTACATCTATGTATTTATCCAACCTACCTGCCAAAATACCCAGTACTAACAAGAATAAGATAGTATTTGTTCCTATTGCTCCTATACCTATTAAACGATCAAATATAGTAGGCCCCGGTACAACTCTTCCAAAGAAAGCTATTAGATTTAAGATTAAAATTACAGCAGCAAAGCCCATAAAAAAATAATCCATCTTTCTCACAACCTTGCAAAATTATTGTATATTATTTATTAATTGCCTTTTCCCCAATCAACTTCTTCTATTTGACTACTACCAAAGATATCTTTTACACGTTTTATCAATTCACTTTCTTCTTCTGTCAGTGAACTAGCAAAAGAAAACTTCAAACAATGAACTGTATATTCACCATCTTTAATATCTATCGTTATTGTTCCTGGAGTAAGAGTAATAGAGTTAGCTATAAGCGTTTGAGCTACTGGATGAGGTAAGTCAACTTTGAAGTGTATAATAGCAGGATCAATCTTTAACTTAGGGCTTAAAATAATTTTAGCAACTTTTATGTTAGCTATTACTAACTGCCACAAAAGCCAAAACAAATACTTAACAAACCGCAACCACGGTGCATCCCAAAGCGACAACCAGCCTTTATTGTTTTTTAAAGGCACGATCAACAGCAACTTCGTAAGAACTCCTATAAACAACGAACAAATAAAACCAATAGCAAGATACTTGAGTTCCATTCTACCGGAAAGCACAACCCAAAAAATAAAAAGCGTTATTGTTAAAAATATGAAATGAATGAGAATTGCTTGTTTTTTGTCTTTGTACTTATAGCTTGATCTTTTTTCAACCATAATAGCGCTTCTCCTAATTTTTAAATTTAAAAATTTTAATAAATAAACCCAAGCTTCTTACGTTATATCGAGTGAGTTAATACGTTGTGAATTATTATACACACTTACGCAGTATTATATACACCAGCCTTATTTTTGTCAACAAAAATAAAGCTTAAGGTATGATTAATTTATGATAATGTCACCTTAAAATTATCTTTAAAAAATATCCCCTTAATACGTTTTTTCTTAAATTGTTCTTACAATAATATTATTAATGTCATTGATCTATCTTTTATTTTTTCACAAACCAAAAAATCTTTTACTTTAAAATAAAGCTCTTATCATAAAATTTACTTTAAATCTATCACTACAAAATAAGGACTTCTGTAAACAT
>JAJOKN010000066.1:2681-7471 GCA_021129815.1 Desulfotomaculum sp.
CCTCTTTATATTTATCCTTTAACTCTGTTACCACATCAGGATTTGCTAGAGTAGATGTATCGCCCACCGCTCTTCCTTCAGCAATATCTCTTAATAATCTTCTCATTATTTTTCCACTGCGAGTTTTTGGCAGCTCAGCAGTAAAGAAAATATCATCTGGTCTAGCAATAGCGCCGATTTTAGAAGCAACATACTCTCTTAATTCTTTAACAAACTCTTCATTATAAGTAACGCCTTCCTTTAGTGTAACAAATGCTGCAATCGCCTGACCTTTAATCGGATGCTCTTTCCCTATGACAGCTGCTTCTGCTACAGCTGGATGATCCACTAAGGCACTTTCCACTTCCATAGTTCCAATACGATGACCAGACACATTCAATACATCATCCACACGCCCTAATATCCATATATAGCCATCTTTATCTCTTTTTGCTCCATCGCCAGCAAAGTACACTCCCTCAAATCTACTCCAATATTGATCTTTGTACCTTTGAGGATCATTGAATATAGTCATCAACATTGCAGGCCATGGATGTTTTATAACGAGAAAACCGCTTTGACCTGTAGGTACTGGGAAACCAGCAACATCAACAATATCGACCTCTATTCCAGGAAGCGGCAATGTGGCAGAACCTGGCTTGGTAGCTGTAATCCCTGGCAATGGACTTATCATTACCTGTCCTGTTTCAGTTTGCCACCATGTATCTACAATTGGACATCTCTCGCCACCGATGTGCTTATGATACCACAGCCACGCCTCTGGATTTATAGGCTCACCAACAGAGCCTAAAAGTCTTAAGCTCGATAAATCATATTTTGCCGGCCATTCCTCTCCCCACTTCATAAAAGCGCGTATTGCTGTAGGAGCAGTATATAATATATTAACCGCATACTTCTCTATAATAGCCCAGAACCTTCCTTTATCAGGATAATCAGGCGCACCTTCATACATCAAGGTAGTAGCTCCATTTGAAAGAGGCCCATACAGTACATAGCTGTGTCCTGTAATCCAACCTATATCTGCAGTGCACCAATATATATCCGTATCTTTAATATCAAAAACATTTCTATGAGTAGTACTTACGCCTGTTAAATAGCCACCTGTACCGTGTACAACCCCTTTAGGCTTTCCGGTAGTACCACTGGTGTATAATATAAACAGCATATCTTCTGAATTCATAGGCTCAGCAGGGCAACCAATTTTAGCGTCTTTCATCAAATCATGATACCAAACATCTCTTCCATCCTTCATTTCAACCTCTGTGCCCGTGCGGCGCACTACAATTACTTTTTCTACAGAGGGAGTATCAGAAAGCGCTTTATCCACATTTTGCTTCATTGGCAAAATTTTACCACGTCGATAACCACCGTCAGTAGTAATTACAAGCTTTGATTTAGCATCATTTATTCTATCCCTAAGAGCCTCTGGAGCAAAGCCCCCAAATACCACGCTGTGAACGGCACCTATTCGTGCGCATGCTAACATTCCAATAGCTAATTCCGGTATCATAGGCATATAAAAACTTACTCTGTCGCCTTTTTTAATCCCCAAGTCTTTCAATACATTAGCAAATTTTGTTACTTCTCTATATAAATCTTGATAAGTAAGTACTCTTGAATCTCCAGGTTCTCCTTCAAATATAATAGCAGCTTTATTCCTTCTGTGAGTTTTTAAATGCCGATCAATGCAATTATATGATACATTTATCTTGCCACCTACAAACCACTTAGCAAACGGAAGTTCCCATTCCAACACTTTATCCCATTTTTCAAACCAATCCAGCTTTTCCGCTTCTTTTTCCCAGTATCCAAGCCAATCCTCACTGGCATCTTGATAAATACGTGCATCTTTAACATTTGCTTGTTTTACAAACTCTTCACTAGGAAGATAAGTCTTTTCATCAAACAAAAATGAATCTAATAACTTATCGTCTGACATAACAAATGCCCCCTTGAGTTTTAAAAATATAGCTGTTAAACACAAGAATAATTGTACACAATAAACATACATGTTTGTAATAATAATCTGCGAAATGTCTGAATAAAGGGTTAAACGGTTATAGTCAATCTGTAGTTCAAATAAGTTTTTGTTTTAAGCATTTCAAGTGTCGAAACAAGCTTTTAAAGGCTATATAATTACTGTTTAAAAGAAAAAACTTGACTTCAAAAATTAAGAAAATGTTTGCGCAGCATAATACTCTGATAACAATTTTTCAAAAATCTCCTCAACATGCAAAATTTCTTTTATCTTAAACACATTTTTACCAACAAACACTATCCCTTCGTCAACTTTACCGTCTTTAGAATTATTAAGCGCTTTAACAATACAATACTCTTTAGAGCACTTTTTCAAACATCGGCTACAGCTTTTAGGTACAGGAGCTTTATTTTCTTCCAAAAGCTTAACAAATTCATTTCTAATTGCTCTTCCCGGAAGCCCCACAGGGCTTCTAATTATAACAACATCGTCCTCTTTTGCGTTCAAATACATTTTCTTAAATTCATCAGCTACAGAACATTCATAACTCAACACAAACCTAGTAGCCATTTGCACACCGCTTGCACCTAGCTTTATCATATCAAACATGTCTTTGCCGCTTACTATGCCACCAGCAGCAATCACTGGGATATCAACAGCTTCTCTTATTTCAGGTACTATTTCTTTAACGGAACGCAATGTGCCTAGGTGCCCTCCAGCCTCACATCCCTCAGCTACTACAGCAGATGCACCGTACTTTTCAGCTATACGAGCAGCCTTAGCAGACGATACAATAAAAACGATAGGCACACCTGCTTCTTTCCCCCACTTAAATATATCGCGCGAAAAGCCTGCTCCAGTAAATATAACGTCTATACCTTCATCTATGGCTGTATGAACAATATCTGCAAATTCAGTAGCTGCGTACATCACATTTATCCCTACAATTCCACCATCAGCAATTTCTCGTGATCTTCTAATTTCTTCCCTTAATTCTGGCATCGACATTGCTGTAGCACCTATTAATCCAATCCCACCGGCATTTGCAACTGCTCCTGCAAGCGAAGCAGTAGAAACGCGCACCGCCATACCTCCTTGCACGATGGGGTATTTAGGTTGTAAGTTTTCAATACGTAATTTAGGCAATTCCAATCAATACCCACTCCTTAAATCACAAAATTAATAAATCATAACTCGCCCAATTCATAAACCCAGCCATACTCATCTTCTGCTTCTCCATATTGTATATTTACCAGGTCGTTATAAATAACCTTTGTAACTTCACCTACTTTATTTTTTACAATATAACTTCGCCCTTTATAATACAAAGAATCTATAGGAGCTATTAGAGCAGCTGTACCTGTGCCAAACACCTCTGTAATTTTTCCATTTTCAATGCCTTGTAACACTTCATCAATACTGATCAAGCGTTCCTCAACATCATATCCAAGATCTGGCGCAAGTTCAAGCACTGATTTTCTTGTAATTCCCGGAAGTATAGAACCATTTAATGCAGGGGTAACGATCTTATTACCATAAACAAAAAAAATATTCATAGCACCTACTTCCTCAATATATCTATGTTCTTTCGCATCAAGCCATAACACCTGTGAAAAACCTTTCTCTTTTGCCTTTACACTTGCATACAGACTTGCAGCATAATTTCCGCCGGTTTTAACATCACCCACACCTCCCGGTACTGCACGAACCAACTTATCTTCAACATAAATACTTACAGGACTAAATCCAGATTTAAAATAAGGACCAACCGGCGAAAGAATTATAAAAAATAAGTATTCCTTAGATGGATGTACTCCCAATACCGGCTCTGTTGCAATCATTGTAGGCCTTATATACAACGCTGTACCTTTTTGCTTGGGAATCCACCTTTTTTCCAGCATAACCAATTCCTTTATTGCTTGTACAAAATCCTCTACCGGAATCTCAGGCATACACATTCTTTTAGCAGAACGGTTCATTCGCTTGGCATTTTCTTCCGGGCGAAACATCAATATCCTGCCATCTTTAGATATATAAGCTTTTAAGCCTTCAAAAATTTCCTGAGCATAGTGTAGCACACATGAAGCAGGTTCTAATAAAATGGGCCTGTATTTTTCTATTTTAGCATCATGCCACCCTCTTTCAGTATTATACTTCATTGTAAACATCCTATCGGTAAAAACAGTTCCGAAGTCCAGTTGTTCGGGATTATCGAACACAGGTTTCATATCCTGTTCAGATAAAGGTTCAACATGTATATTCAAATTACACACCACCCAACTACAAAATTGCAAAAAATTATTTGCCCCACACTCATTTGCTCATTTTAATCTTTCGCAAATGGGCGTGGAATAAAACTGCAAGTACATTCTACATAGTTTCTTGTTTTTCTACATAATAATTTATTAACCCTTCTTAAGAAAACAAAAAACATCAAACAAATTAAGGAATCTTTAGTTTAAAAAAGCTAATTTTATTTTAAGTGCGTGTTCGAAAAGTCCCTAAACAACAAATATTTTTCTGAAATAAGTAGGAAATGCACCACCGCTGGTTGAAATATATGTTTATATCCAAACTAATATAAAAACCTAGCGAGGTGCATAAAATTGGTACAAGCGATTCAATTAGATTTATTACCTATGGCTTATTATAACACACTTGGCTTCGATAAGGAATTAATTGATTACATAGATTTTGTGGATGACAGCATAGTTTATGAAATCATTGCTCCACTTTATAAAGACGGAGGGCGGGTACCTAAACAGCCAATCAGTCAATTTCGTGCCCATTACTTGTACTTTACAAAGCCAGA
>JAJOKN010000066.1:7481-7647 GCA_021129815.1 Desulfotomaculum sp.
AATGACTGATATGTTCCGGCTAATTAAAGAAATGCTAAAGCATATCAGGCAAACCAAAATACCAAAAACACGGGATGAATTACTAAAAAAAGCTTATCAGCAACAATTAACACAATATTCGGCAGCGTGATTAGCATATTTTTCAAAACAATTTAAACCAAGCTTT
>JAJOKN010000138.1 GCA_021129815.1 Desulfotomaculum sp.
ATGCCCATCAACAGAAGGCACTTTTATTTCTTCACGTGTTATTTCAACTGTAAAAGTTTTATTTTCTCCCGGCCGCATAACAGTAAGTGAAATCTTCGTGCCAACAGGACCTCGCATGAGCTTCACAGCCATGTCTAAATTCATATCTTTAACGTCCTGGTCATCGATATGCGTTATTAAATCGCCAGCTTTTAATCCTGCTCTATACGCAGGTGTATTCTTAATAGGCCTCACTACTTCAATATACTCATCTTTTTTGCTTACCAGTATCCCTAATCCTCCAAAACTCCCCTGTATCTGCTCATTTAATTGGTCAAGCATTTCTGGTGACAAATACGCAGAATACGGGTCATCTAAAGAACCCACCATTCCTTCTATCGAACCTTCAATTAACTGCTTTAAAGTTATATCCTCGCTGTACAAGTATTGTCCTTTTATCAATATAAACGCTTTTACTAGATTCCCTATTCCATTGTAATTTGAAGCAATCATGTAAGTCAAAACGCTTAACGATAAAAAGTACACTATTCCAAAAGCCGCCAAAAGAGTATATAGTATTTTAAGCTTGTTATTCTTCATTTATAAAAACCCCCTAACCAAAAATTTATAAAATTGATTACAAAAACTAGTAACTAATATATTACAATTCACATAAAACATCAACAAACTTTTTAAACAAAAAAATAACTTTTGTTAATGTTTCTTTTCTAAACTAACAACAACCTCACAATGCCCGGTATGACAAAACATATCAACAGGCTGTACTTTCAAGATTTCATAGCCACCTTCACTCAAGTAAAACAAATCCCTTGCCAACGTGCTGGGGTTGCATGACACATAAACTATCTTAGGTATGGACATCTGTATCAAACTGTCAATGACTTCCTTTTCGCATCCCCGACGCGGCGGGTCCAACACAACTACATCTGGTACTCGATCAACGCTCAATGAAGAAATCACCTTTTCCACTCTTCCAGCATAAAACTTAACATTTGCAATATTGTTGTGCTCTGCATTCTTTTTTGCATCCTCAACAGCCTGTGACACTGCTTCAATACCTATAACTTCCTTTGCCATACTTGCTAATTTCAAAGATATGCTGCCTGTACCACAATAAGCATCTACTACCAATTTACTGCCCGTAAGATCCGAAAACTCCGCTACCTTATCATAAAGAACAAGAGCTTGCTGTGAATTTACCTGAAAAAAAGAATTAGCAGATATGTCAAACCTCAAATTCCCAAGATAATCCGTAATATATGTTTTGCCGTATAAGCTTATATTTTTTTCTTCTACAATTGCACCTGATTTAGCAGTAACATTGCACACAACAGAAACTATTTTAGACTTTAAATTGCAAATGCACCTTGTTCCTGTAATGCCATGGACGCTTCATACCTATAGCAGGAAGCACATCTACGCACAGCTTTCCTAAGCGCTTTAAGCTATCTCTCACCATTTCAGCCTTATAAACAAGCTGTGCATCATAATTTAGATGCTGCAGCAAACATCCGCCACAGCTATCATAAAGTTTACACTTCGGCTCACATCTCTTATCCGATCATTCAACAAATCTCTATCTCCTCAAATACTCCATCGGATCAATTGGGTTGCCGTTGCGCCTTATTTCAAAGTGCAAGTGCGGTCCTGTTGACATTCCCGTAGTGCCTATTTTGCCTATAACTTGTCCCTTGTCCACCCATTGACCATAGTTGACTAGTTGTCTAGATAAGTGAGCATATAAGCTATGTATGCCACCTCCATGATCCAACATCACTACTCTTCCATATCCCCCCATCACAGCTACTGATACTACTCTTCCTGCTTGCGCTGCAATTACATTTGCACCATGAGGAGCAGGAATATCAATACCTGTATGCATCCGTCTAGTTCTCAATATAGGATGAATTCGCATACCAAACGGAGAACTTATGCTCATATATCCCGGCACAGGCCACTTGAACTCGCCACCTACAAAAGCGCCTCCACCGCTCTGCTGTGCTATGCGACGCAAAATTTCATTTTCTTCACGTTCCAATCGGTCTAATTCTTGTTCCAACTGCTTTAAATTTTGCTTAGTCAATTCTAATATCTTGCTTCGTTCACTCTGTCTAGAAGCAAGCTCTAACCGTGCCCTTTCCTGCTGCTTTCGCAGCGAAACCAGCTTTTGCATTTCAGCTTCCAAATTGCTCTTTTTTAGTTCAATTTGCTCTTTCTCTTTAGTAGCTGCATTCATCATCTCTTTATCGAGCTCTATAACTTCTTTCATCATATCTGCTCGACTTATCAAGTCTCCAAAGTCCTGAGCTCCCAGCAAAACTTCAATGTAGCTTATATCACCAGCTATATACATATTTCTGATTCTTTCCATCAGCAAATCCATAATCTTATTTAACTCTTCTTCAGCTTTTTTTAGCTCCTCTTCAGTTTTTTGTATTTTTTCTTCAGTTGATTCAATATTATAAGTTAAATTATCAATTTCCCTTTCTTTTTGATCTATAAGATTGTTGAGCGCAGATAATTGTCTTGAAATGTTTTGAAGTTCTATTCTAGTATTATCAACACTCTTTCTAACAACTTCTTGTTTTTGTTGAACTTCCCTTAATTCCTTTTTTAAGTCCGCTCCACTAGCTGCAAAAGCAACACAACTTATCAAAAAAACGAACACAAAAAACACACCTGTTTTTTTAACAAGTGACATGAATCACACCGCCTCCTTTAAAAAGCGACAAACAGAAAACCAACTGCCAAATACACCCACCAGCATACCTAACCCAAGCAGCACAAAGGATACCAAATACAAAACCTCTGTGTTATAAATGAATTCAATAAACAATATTGCAGTATCAAGCTGATTTAAAAAAGCAATATAGCCAACATTGACAGCCACAGCAGCAAGTACAGCTCCCAATAATCCAAGCACCAACCCTTCTAGCAGGAATGGCAGCCATACATACCAACTGCTCGCCCCTAAAAGCTTCATGATAGCTATTTCATCTTTTCGTGCAAGCACCGACATTTTTATTGCAGTAGCAATTAAAAATACTGCAGCAACACCTAACACACAAAGCAACATCACAGTAGCTAAACGCACCCAATTAGTTGCAAAGAGCAGTTTTTCCACCCAATTTTCTCCGTAACGCACAGTTTCAACACCGTCAATCCCTGCAAAGTAGTGCGCGATATGTGCAATCTCTTTTGGATTTTCTACCTCAACGCGATAAACATCAGGCAAAGGGTTTTTAGGTAAATTATCTAAAATACTAGCAGCTTCGCCATAACTTTTCTCAAAGCTCTCTTTTAACTGCTGTAACCCCTTTTCTTTTGGAATATATTCTACACTAGCTACACCAGCAGTCGATCTTATTTGCTCACCTATATTTTCAATATCCTCTTGTTTCAAATCTTCTTCTAAAAACACCCTTATCTCCATCTCAGATTCCAGTCGCTCTGCTAAGTGATCAGCATTCAACATTACCAATACTGAACCGCCTACAATTACAAGTGATATAGTTATGACAAACACCACTGCAAAGCTCAACCAGCCATTTCTCACTAGCGATATAAACGCTTCTCTCACAGCATAGCGCAGAGTATTAAATAATACAGTCATATATCCCACCTTCTTCATCGCTGACTACTCTGCCTGCTCTTAATACTATAACTCGTTTTTTCATTTTATTTACAATATCCCATGCATGGGTAGACATTATCACAGTAGTGCCACTGCGGTTAATATCTCTTAGCAAATTCATTATCTCATCTGAAGTATAAGGGTCTAAATTTCCAGTTGGCTCATCAGCTATTATGAGTAGCGGGTTATTAACTATAGCACGAGCTATAGCAGCACGCTGCTGCTCTCCACCAGACAACTGACAAGGATAAAAACTTGCCTTTTCAATCAACCCAACTCTTTTAAGCGCAGCAGCTACAAGCCTCTTTATCTCCCCAGGTGATTTTCCTATAACCTCCAATGCAAAAGCGACGTTTTCAGCTACAGTTTTTTTAGGCAGTAATTTAAAATCCTGAAACACCATGCCTATTTTGCGCCGCAGCCTTGCCACTTCTCTTGACTTAAAGCGCGCAACATTTCTGCCCTCAAACATCACTTGTCCACGCGTGGGAATTTCTTCTCTATATATCAACTTCAAAAAAGTAGATTTACCAGCCCCACTAGGACCGACCAAAAACACAAATTCTCCTTTTCTAATACGCAGCGTTACATCAACAAGTGCTTTTACTCTATTGTCATAAATTTTAGAAACATTATAAAACTGAATCAAATCTCGCACCATCCTAAGCTTTTACACTTTGCCACAAAATTTACCTGTCCAGCTTGTATTTCGACACACAAGCGCAAATTCCTCCTTGAAAAAAATAGCAATTCGTCAAAAATAAAAATGATAGCTTGTAAAAAGCTATCTTTCTTTTAAGTATTTAAAAATCTCATAAAATTCTTTTTTACTAACCAAAAATCTTCCCTGAGTTTAAAATATTCTTTGGATCCAACAAACGCTTTATCGATCTCATCAAATTTATTTCATCTGCACTCAACTCCAAAGGTATGAAAGGTGCTGTTCCTATGTCATGTTCACCAGAAATAGTTCCACCAAGCGTCAAGCAAAAGCGTATGAGTTTTTCTACTACGCCTAACTTATTAGGCAAGTAATCTTGCGCTATCTCAAGCGACTTAGTGTCCATAAGTTCCACCATTCTAGGTGTAACTCCAAGCGAAAATATTTCTATAACAATTTTCTAAAAAATAGACAGATACCTTTCGCCTGTATCCGGTATCAGCACAACAATGAGTTTACCTTTATTTTCAGGCTTCTTGGCTATCTCAAGAGCTGCATAAACTGCCGCACCAGATGAAATTCCAACCAATATTCCTTCTTCTCTTGCTAACATTTTTGTAGTTTCTAAAGCTTTTTCATCGTCAATCCTGTATATGATATCCAAAAGCTTTGTGTCTAGAACCTCTGGTATAAATCCCGCTCCAATGCCTTGAATTCCATGAGCTTTAGGCTTACCACCAGATAGCACTGGTGAAGCACTAGGTTCAACAGCCACTATTGAAATATCAGGTTTATTGTTTTTTAAAAACATTGCAACTCCAGTAATTGTTCCTCCGGTTCCTACTCCTGCAACAAAAAAATCTAACTTGCCACCTGTGTCCTCCCAGACTTCTTTTGCGGTACTTTCGATATGTGCGCGCGGATTTGCAGGATTGCTAAATTGGCGCGGCATAAACACTTTACTGTATCTTAACGCTAATTTTTCTGCCATTTCCACAGCACCAAGCATACCTTTATCTCCATCCGTAAGCACTATATCAGCACCATAGGCTCTAATAAGCTTTTGTCTTTCTACGCTCATAGTCTCTGGCATAGTTAATATCAATTTATATCCTTTAATTGCACATGCAAAAGCTAAAGCAATTCCAGTATTACCACTGGTAGGTTCTATAATCACTGTATCTTTGTCTAAAAGCCCCTTTTTTTCTGCATCTTCAATCATAGCTATTCCAATTCTATCCTTAACGCTGCCAGCGGGATTCAAGTATTCTAACTTCAATGCAATTTTAGCTTGCAAGTTTTGTGCCATTTTGTTTAAATACACCATTGGAGTATTTCCGATCAGTTCTAACACATTGTTTTTTATATTCATTTTAACTCTATCATCTTCCTAAATAACATTTATCTTTTTTAAGACCCTTCAACAACATAAAGCACTATACAAGTTCTTAGTCAAATAATACCATGTTTTTTCGCCCCTTAAAATACCTCTATAAAACAAAAAAGGCAAGGCTTTTCAAAGCCTTGCCTTTTAAAAAACCTGCCCAATTACATTGGTGGCATTCCGCCCATGTCTCCTGCTCCGCTCTGTTTATTTTCTTCTGGCTTATCAGCTACTAATGTCTCAGTTGTTAGAATCATAGCTGCAATGCTTGCTGCGTTTTGCAATGCAGAACGTGTCACCTTGGCAGGATCAACAATACCGTTAGCAATCATATCTACAAATTCACCTGTTAAAGCATTGTAACCTATTCCAGTAGCTTCATTGCGCACTTTTTCTACGATAACTGAACCTTCTGCACCAGCATTGTTTGCAATCTGACGAAGTGGTTCCTCTAGTGCCTTTTTAACAATTTCAATTCCTGTCCTTTCATCTTGCTCATCAGCAGTAAGCGCATCTAATGCCGGAATAATGTCTATATAGCAAGCACCTCCACCTGGAACAATACCTTCTTCAACAGCTGCACGAGTAGCGCTCAAAGCATCTTCTAAGCGCAGCTTTTTCTCTTTCATCTCAACTTCAGTAGCCGCACCAACATTTATAACCGCTACGCCGCCTGCAAGCTTTGCCAAACGCTCCTGCAACTTCTCTTTATCAAAATCTGAAGTGCTTTCTTCAATCTGTTTCTTGATTTGATTGATGCGAGCTTTGATTTTATCCTGATCTCCCTGACCGCCGACAATGATTGTCTCTTCCTTTTTCACTCTTACCTGACTTGCTCTTCCGAGCATATCAAGTGTAGTGTTTTCGAGCTTTAATCCTATGTCTTCACTTATAACAGTTCCACCTGTCAGTATAGCTATGTCCTCCAACATAGCCTTTCTGCGGTCTCCAAATCCAGGAGCTTTTACTGCTACGCACATAAATGTACCGCGCAACTTGTTCAGTACTATAGTAGCTAATGCTTCTCCTTCTAAATCTTCACAAATTATCAGTAATGGCTTGCCTGTCTGTATTACTTTTTCAAGCAAAGGAAGTATATCCGCTACAGCACTGATCTTCTTATCAGTAATCAATATATAAGGGTCCTTTAAAGTTGCTTCCATCTTATCACTGTCTGTTATCATATACGGAGAGATATAACCGCGATCAAAATTCATTCCTTCTACTACTTCAAGGGAAGTTCCAATACCTTGAGATTCTTCAACGGTTATAACCCCATCTTTACCTACCTTCTCCATTGCATCTGCAATCAAATCACCAATTGCCTTATCATTAGCTGAAATTGAAGCTACCTGAGCAATAGCCTCTTTTGTTTCAACAGTCTTTGCCTGCTTCTTGATTTCTTCTACAGCTTTCTCAACAGCCTTTTCAATGCCGCGCTTCAATATCATAGGATTTGCTCCTGCAGCAACGTTTTTCAAGCCTTCGCGTACCAAAGCCTGCGCTAAAATCGTTGCTGTAGTGGTACCATCACCTGCTACATCGTTAGTCTTTGTAGCTACTTCCTTAACTAGCTGTGCGCCCATATTTTCAAAATTATCAGTTAGCTCTATTTCCCTAGCAATAGTTACACCATCGTTCGTAATCAAAGGTGAACCGAATTTTTTATCTAAAACTACATTGCGTCCTTTTGGACCAATAGTTTCTTTCACCGCTTCAGCAATTGCATTAACACCTCTTTCCAACGCTCTACGCGCTTCTTCACCAAAAATAATTTCCTTTGCTGCCACAATAAAACCCCCCTTGATTATTTTAATTTGCTTATCACGCATACAATC
>JAJOKN010000127.1:0-793 GCA_021129815.1 Desulfotomaculum sp.
AACTATTGATTTACACTGCCATACTGATTTTTCAGATAGCTCAATGAGTGTAGCTGATGTGATAAGAGAAGCAAAGAAGAAATGTGTAATTCATCTTGCGATAACAGACCACGACACTACTTCAGGAATAAAAAAAGCACTTGATATCGGTGCAAAGTTTGGCGTGAATATAGTTCCGGGCATTGAGATATCTGCCTATGATTTTAAGCGCAATAAGCGCGTGCATATTTTAGGGTACTATGTGCAACCTGATCACTGTGCAATAAAGGAGATTTGTGAACCTCTGGTGAAAAGTCGCAATCAAGCTTCTAAAAAGATGGTTGAAATTTTAATTCAAAAGGGGTATAAAATAACGTGGAGCCAAGTATGCAAATTTGCAGGGCATACAGGGGTATTTAAGCAGCATATAATGTGCGCTTTGAAGGAGTCCGGCTATTGTAATGAGCTTTATGGTGAATTATATAAAAAATTGTTTTCACGCGGCGAAAAGGGGTTTTTTGGTTTAGCTTATGTACCTGTTGAATACGTTGATGCAATTAAGGCTATTAAAGCTATTAATTCGGCAGGTGGAGTTGCAGTGCTTGCACATCCGGGACAGTTTGACAATTTTGATGCAGTGCCGGATTTTGTAAAAGCGGGGCTTGGTGGCATTGAAGTTAGACACCCTTGCCATGATAAAGAAAAGGAAGAGAGGGCAATGAAGCTTTGCTATCAATTTGGATTGGTAGCTACAGGTGGATCCGATTTTCACGGGAGTTATACCAATCATAAGTTTGTGCTGGGTTCTAAGTCT
>JAJOKN010000127.1:803-2642 GCA_021129815.1 Desulfotomaculum sp.
GAAGAAGGTTTTAAGGAAGGGTTTTTTATATGTTAGCTATTATAGGTGGCACAGGTGTATATGATCCATCTATGCTTTCTGATATTAAAGATATTGATGTGAGAACTGTATATGGAGATGTTGAAGTAAAAGTTGGCAAGTTCAAAGATAAAGAAGTGGTTTTTATGAATCGTCACGGCAAAGGGCATTCTATACCACCGCATTTGGTAAATTACAGAGCTAATATTGCGGGTTTGAAAAAGCTAGGTGTAAAAAATATTTTAGCTACTGCTGCTGTAGGTTCATTGAACCCAAATATGAAGCCAGGGGAGTTTGTATTGGTAGATCAGTTTTTAGATTTTACTAAAAACAGGAAGCACACTTTTTTTGAAGGTGGAAAAAATGGCGTCGTTCATGTGGATGTTACAGAGCCTTACTGCAAACGCCTGCGCAGTGTGATAGCAAAGTGTGCAAATGAAATGAATTTACCTATACATGAAGGTGGAGTTTATGTGACTACTGAGGGACCGAGATATGAGACACCGGCTGAAATAAGGATGTTCAGACAGCTGGGCGGTGATTTGGTTGGAATGACTGGTGTTCCAGAAGTAGTGCTGGCACGCGAGGCAGGGATGTGTTACGCATCCATTTGTATGGTTACCAATCAAGCAGCAGGAATTTCACCCACACCTCTTACTCATCAGGAAGTGCTGGATGTAATGGCTCAAAATTCAAAAAAGATGAGAGAATTGTTGATGAAAGTTATAGAGAGCTTAAGCTTTGATGAAGACTGCGGCTGTCGGAATGCTATAGATGTGCCTATGGATAAATTGATAGAAGGATGATAGATATATGAAGAGCATGTTTTGGGAAGATAATACTCTTAATATTTTGGATCAGACGAAATTGCCGCATGAGGTTGAATACATACGAGCAAAGGATGTTGATACAGTCGCTGAAGCAATTTGTCGCTTGAGCGTGAGGGGAGCACCAGCAATAGGTGCAGCAGCAGCTTATGGGCTTGTGTTGGGTGCGCTTAACATAGCTGCAGATGATGCCAATACTTTTTTTGTGGAATTAAAAAAAATCAGCGACAAACTTTTGGCTACCAGACCTACAGCAGTAAATCTCAAGTGGGCACTTGAGCGTTTGATGAACAAAGCAAAACAAAATTTAAACTTGAAAATTGATGATATAAAGCAAGTGCTTCTTGATGAAGCAAATAGAATATTTGATGAAGATATTGAAACCAATAAAAAAATAGGTGAGTATGGCTGTGAGTTGATTCCGAACAATGCAGTTATACTGACACATTGCAATGCAGGAGCGCTTGCTACTGCTGGTTTTGGCACAGCGCTTGGAGTGGTGAGAGCTGCGCATTATAAAAACAAAAATGTACATGTTTATTCCTGCGAGACAAGACCGCTCTTGCAAGGTGCTAGACTCACGGTATGGGAGATGTTAGAGGAAGGTATTCCTGTCACTTTGATAACTGACAGCATGGCAGGTTATTTGATGGCATGTAAAAAAGTGGATTTAGTTATCGTAGGAGCTGATCGCATAGCTTTGAATGGCGATGGAGCAAACAAAATCGGCACTTATTCGCTGGCAGTGCTTGCAAAAGAGCACAAAATACCATTTTATGTTGCAGCTCCTTCTTCTACAATAGACTTTGAGCTCGATAGCGGCAAGCAAATACCAATCGAAGAGCGGTCACATGAAGAGGTTACACATATAGGCGGTGTAAAGATAGCAGCAGACGGTGTTAGAGTTTGGAATCCAGCTTTTGATGTGACTCCAAATGAATTAATCGATGCGATAATTACAGAGTTAGGGGTAATAAGAAAGCCGTATAAAGAG
>JAJOKN010000127.1:2742-6137 GCA_021129815.1 Desulfotomaculum sp.
AAAGTCATTTTGCATAATAAAGCAAATTTTTAAAGATAAAAAACTTGAAAAATTTTTGAAAAGGAGTTGTTCTTGTTGTCAGATTATACAGTAAGAGACATAAACTTAGCAAAGGAAGGCAGGTTGAAAATTGACTGGGTAAAAGAGCACATGCCGGTGTTGAATGCTATCAGAGAGAGATTTGAAAGAGAAAAGCCGTTTTCAGGTGTGCGCGTTGCGATATGCATTCATTTAGAAGCAAAGACTGCATATTTAGCAGAAGTGATGGCTGCTGGAGGTGCGGATGTTTCTATATCTGGATCCAACCCGCTATCCACTCAAGATGATGTAGCTGCAGCACTTGCAGTTGCAGGTATTAAAGTGCACTCGTGGTATAAAGCTACTGATGAGGAATACAGAGAACATTTAAATAAGGTTTTAGATAATCAACCTGAAATTATTATAGATGATGGCGGGGATTTAGTGGAGCTTTTACATACGGAGCGCAGAGAATTGTTGGAAAATGTAAAAGGTGGTTGTGAGGAGACAACTACTGGCGTGATACGCCTTAGAGCACTTGAAAAACAAGGGGAATTGAAGTTCCCAATGATAGCAGTAAATGATGCTATGTGTAAATATTTATTTGATAACCGATATGGTACAGGTGAGTCAGTGATGTCTGGCATTATGCGCACTACGAATTTAATTGTTGCAGGCAAAACTGTGGTAGTTATGGGGTATGGCTGGTGCGGAAAAGGCGTTGCAATGCGTGCAAAGGGATTAGGAGCGAGGGTGATAGTTACGGAGATAGATCCTATAAAAGCAATTGAGGCATATATGGATGGGTTTGTTGTTATGAACAGCGTAAAAGCAGCTCCACATGGGGATATTTTCATAACAGTTACTGGGTGTAAAAATGTAATTACAAAACAACACTATGAAGTGATGAAAGATGGTGCTATAATGTGTAATGCAGGGCATTTCGATGTTGAAATCGATAAACCTGCTCTAAATGAATTAGCTGTAAATGTGCGCACTGTAAGGAGAAATATTGAGGAATTCAGCTTGCCCGATGGGCGTAAATTATATCTGTTAGCAGAAGGAAGGCTAGTGAATTTAGCAGCTGGAGATGGACATCCGGCAGAAATCATGGATATGTCTTTTGCGCTTCAGGCGCTTTCAGCTAAATATTTATTACAAAATTATTCTGGTTTGCAGAACAAAGTATACTATGTGCCAGAAGAAATAGATAAAAAAGTAGCAGATATGAAATTGAGGTCGATGGGCATTCAAATAGATGAGTTGACAGCTGAACAAGAGCAGTATTTGCTAAGCTGGCAGCATTAAATCTCTTTGGGAGGTCTTATTTTTTGAAGGTAAAACTCACAGTAGAAAGAGCAAAAGAAAAATTGGCGAAGTTTTGCAAAAAAATTACTGAATCTGATTTGGTTATAGGTACATGGGGCAATATATCGCGTTACTTACCGGATGAACAACAAGTGGTTATTACTCCTAGCGGTGTTGAATATGATGAGATAAAACCTCATATGCTCGTTGTAGTTGATATGGATGGAAATGTGTTGGAGGGAGAGCTGGAGCCGTCTAGTGAGCTTAAAATGCATTTAGCAGTTTATGCTGCTCGTCCAGATTTAAGGGCTGTGATGCATACGCACAGCCCTTATGCCAGTGCGCTTGCGGTATCAGGTGTGTCGATACCGCCTATAATGGAGGATATGGCAGCTGTAATTGGAGGAGAAGTGCCTGTTGCAGAGTATGCTTTAGCGGGCAGTGAGGAACTTGCACGAAATACTGTAAAGGCTATGGGGAATAGAAATGCAGTGCTGTTAGCAAATCACGGTGTGGTTGGTGTGGGCAGCTGCTTGGCTGAAGCGATGAATGTGTGTTTGATGGTGGAACGATGTGCAAAAGTTTATTTTATGGCAAGGCAGGTGGGCACACCGCGAGCGTTGAGTCCTGAAGATGTATCCACTATAAGGGATTTTTACTTAAAAAAATACGGTCAAGTGTATGAGAAAACGAGCAAGCACTTAAGGGAGAGATATTAGGAGTGATTGATTTTGGATAGTGCTATTGATATAGATTTGGCAATTCGCGATGTAGATATTTTGACCATGGCAGATGAGGAAATAATAAAAAACGGTGAAATTGGAATTGTAGGTGATGAGATAAAATTCATAGGTCATAAAGTTATACCGAGCGATGCAAGAATTAAGAATGAAATAAATGGAAGTAAAATGGTTGCTATGCCGGGACTTATAAACTGTCATACACATGCAGCTATGACATTATTTCGAGGCTATGCTGATGACTTGCCGCTTATGGAATGGTTAAATGAAAAAATCTGGCCATTGGAAGCAAGACTCAAAGCAGAAGATGTATATTACGGCACTCTTTTAGCATGTGTGGAAATGATTAAATCCGGCACTACTACTTTTGCAGATATGTATTTCTTTATGGATGAAGTAGCAAAAGCAGTTGAGAAGAGTGGCATGCGCGCGGTGCTGTCAAGAGGACTTATTGGGGTAGCTCCTAATGCCAAAGAGGCTTTAGAAGAAAGCAAGGAATTTGTTCAGGGATACAATGGAGCAGCTGATGGCCGCATTACTGCTATGCTGGGGCCGCATGCCCCATATACCTGTCCACCTGAATTTTTAAAGGAAGTAATTGAAGTTGCTGGCATACTTGACGTAGGGATACATATTCATGTAGCAGAGACATTATCAGAGTATGAAGAGATTATGAAAAAATATGGTAAAACTCCAGTTCAGCATTTAAACAGTTTGGGGCTATTTGAAGTTAAAACTATTGCTGCACATTGTGTGCACTTAAGCGATGAAGATATAGCTGTGTTAGCCGAAAAAAAAGTTGGAGTTGCTCACAATCCTAAAAGCAATATGAAGCTTGCAAGTGGAATTGCTCCTGTCGATAAAATGATAAAATCGGGTGTGGATGTAGGACTGGGTACAGATGGAGCGGCTAGCAACAACAGCTTGAGCATGATTGAAGAGATGCGCTTTGCGGCTTTGCTTCAAAAAGTGGCTGCTATGGATCCTACAGCGGTACCAGCATATGCTGCTTTGAAAATGGCAACTGTTGATGCAGCTAAAGTAGTAGGTTTGGAAGGCAAAGTTGGAAAGTTAGCACAGGGGTTTAAAGCAGACATTATATTAATAGATTTTGATAAGCCGCATTTATATCCACATCATGACATTTGTGCTCATATAGTATATGCTGTGAGCAGCGCAGATGTGGATACTGTTATAATAGATGGAAAGGTTATAATGAAAAATAGAAAACTTTTGACTTTAGATGAAAAGCTTGTTGCCGATAAATTAGAATATAGTGCAAAGCAGTTAGTAAAAACAAGTCATTTTTAAGTTTTTAAGGATGGTATA
>JAJOKN010000127.1:6147-7317 GCA_021129815.1 Desulfotomaculum sp.
GAATTTCATCTTTTTTTACCTGTGTAAATGCGCGCTAGCTTCAATGCACATTCTACAGCTTCAGCGCCGCTGTTACAGAAGAAAGTTCTCTGTAAATTTCCAGGAGAAATTATTGCCAGATTATGAGCTAAAGCGGCAGATATGCTCCCTAAAGATACCTGCAGGAGGTTAGGCATGTGTAGCACTTTATTTATTGCTTCTATAACGTATGGGTGATTGTGTCCTATATTTAATAAGCCGTAATCTCCTAAAAAATCTAAGTACTTGCGTCCGTTTGCGTCCCAAACAAAAATACCGTTTGCTTTTAATATCAAAGTTCAAAGCACTCAGCAAAAACACCAAGCTAGAATTCATGTATTCTTTGTGAAGTTTTTTGATGTTGTCTTT
The DNA here is from genome assembly GCA_021129815.1 of Desulfotomaculum sp. Taxonomy (GTDB): domain Bacteria; phylum Bacillota; class Desulfotomaculia; order Desulfotomaculales; family Desulfohalotomaculaceae; genus JAJOKN01. The sequence continues at coordinate 6,535 of JAJOKN010000127.1, forward strand.
TTCCATGTTTATAGCTTCGTTTAAAGTTATGAGTTTATTTTGTAGATACATAGCTAAACTTCCTCCCTTGTATTTCACGAATTACTTAATATGGACTTTGCTGCTGATAGCACTGCAAGTTTTATATATTCCTTTGATAATCCGCCTTGTACGTATACAGCATAAGGTTCTCGCAAAGGCGCATCTGCGGATAACTCGATTGAAGAACCCTGTATAAAGGTGCCTGCAGCCATTATGACAGCATCTTCATAACCTGGCATTGGGCAAGGCTCGAGTGTTATGTGTGAATCAACAGGAGATGCATTTTGGATTGCCTGACAAAAACTTATTAACTTTTCCTTATTGTTGAACACGATTGCTTGTATTATGTCAGTTCGGTCTTCATTATACTTGGGAAACACTTTGAACCCAAGTTGTTCAAACAAGCATGCAGTAAACACCGCTCCTTTTAATGCTTCTGCTACTATGTGTGGTGCTAGAAAAATTCCCTGCATTAGAAGGCGATGAAGCTCAAGTGTAGGACCTACTTTATTTGTTATGCCCGGTGCTGTCCATCTGGTTGCGGCCATTTCTACTAAATCTTTTCGCCCTACTACATAACCTCCTGTAGGTGCGATGCCTCCGCCAGGATTTTTCATAAGAGAGCCGGCAATTAAATCTGCACCTACATGACAGGGTTCTTTGGTTTCTACCAATTCTCCGTAACAGTTATCAACAAATATTATAGTATCTGGTTGTATGTTTTTTATAAAACGTATCAATGATTCCATCTTAGCGATGCCA
>JAJOKN010000047.1:0-4843 GCA_021129815.1 Desulfotomaculum sp.
TTCGCAAAGTATCCACTTCTGGGAGGATGAATAAATTAAAAACAGTAAAAGTAGATTTGTTTCTAAAAGATAGTAATGGAAATATTCATTTGTTTGATTTAAAAACAGCTAAGCCCAATATTAGTAATTTTAAGGATTTTAAAAGAACCCTTTTAGAGTGGATAGCCATTTATTTAGCTGATAATCCAGATGCTAATGTTCATTCATATATTGCAATTCCTTATAATCCGTATGAACCCAAACCTTATGAGCGGTGGACTTTAAAAGGGATGCTTGACTTTGAAAACGAATTAAAAGTTGCAGAAGAATTCTGGGACTTTTTAGGAGGAGAAGGTGCTTATAGTGAATTGTTAGATTGCTTTGAAAGAGTCGGAATTGAGTTGCGCCAAGAAATAGATAAATATTTTAAAAAATTTAAATGAATGACGATATTTGCAGGATTGATTTCAAAGGATTTGACTAAAAAACTCATAGAGAGGAGGAAAATATATGCTGAAACACATGACTTTGATTTGCTCGATAATTATGCTGGTGCTTTTAGCTTGCGGTTGAAATGGTGGATAGGATAAAAGCAATCCGTGAGGTTGCTTTTATATTTTTTGTAAAAAACTTTAACAAATATAAGAAGGTGCATATTGATGTCGTCGCATCCTGTGTGGGCAGAAGTTGATCTATCAGCTATAAAGCACAATATGCAAGAGATAAAGAAACTTGTTGCTGACCATGTAAACATTATGGCTGTTGTGAAAGCTAATGCATATGGACATGGGTTGGTAGAGGTTGCAAAAACTCTTGTAAATGAAAAAGTTGCATACTTGGCGGTTGCTAGGCTTGACGAAGCTATTAAACTGCGAAAAAGCAGTATAAAAATTCCTGTGATGGTTATGGGATATACAAATCCCTCTAGATACGTTGAATTGATTGATAACGATATAACTCAAACAATATATAATTTACAATTGGCTGTTAATTTAAATAACGTTGCTAAAATGCTTGGCAAAAAAGCCAAGATACATATTGAGATAGATACAGGAATGGGAAGGTTAGGATTTGTTCCTTCGCAGCATTCGCTTGAACAAATTTCTCAAATAACAAAATTGTCCAATTTGGAATGCGAAGGAATATACACTCATTTTGCAGATGCGGATAATTCTGATAACACATACACTGTAAGGCAGTTAGAATTGTTTTTTGATTTGTTAAATGAGCTGTTGAAGCGAGGTGTAGATTTTAAATTTAAGCACGCTGCCAACAGCGCTGCAGTGATAAATTACCCACAATCGCACTTGAATATGATTCGACCGGGTATTATGATATACGGAATTTATCCATCGGAAGAGATGAGCAAATGTGATGTGAATTTAAAGCCAGCAATGACACTTAAGGCTGTTGTTAGCAATGTGAAAACTGTGAATGCAGGCACGTGCATAGGTTATGGATGTACTTACCGTGCGAATAAAAAAACATTGATAGCAACGATACCTATAGGATATGGAGATGGATATACTCGCAGGCTCACACAAAGCGCTAAAGCTGCTGAAGTGCTCATACATGGAGTGCGTGCACCTGTGGTAGGTAGAATTTGCATGGATCAGTGCATGATAGATGTAACTCATATAGATAATGTGAGCATAGGCGATGAGGTAGTCATATTTGGAAAGCAGGGGAGAGAAGAAATAACTGTAGATGAAATAGCGCGCAATGCAGGCACCATTTCTTATGAAGTAGTTTCAACACTGGCGGCTAGAGTGCCAAGAATATATAATTGAACGATTTTTAAAGTGGCAATTGTGAAATTAAGGTATGCCCTTTTTTTGAAAGGAAAATGCTTTTATGAAACTCTTTGCAATAGGAGATTTGCATTTATCATTCAACACTCCTGTTAATGCTGAAAATTTGGATAAAATAACGTGTTATAAGCCCATGGATGTGTGCAGCCCTTTGTGGAAAGATCATTATAAGAAAATTTACCATAACTGGAACAAACTTGTTGAGAAAGAAGATGTTGTGCTTGTACCGGGAGATATCTCTTGGGCTATGAAGATCGATGAAGTTATTTATGATATGCAGTACTTGGGAATGCTAAATGGTTTAATTGTAGCTATACCGGGCAATCACGACTATTGGTGGCAGAGCATATCTAAGGTTAGAAGAGTGGTGCCACCGAATATGAAAGCGATTCAGAATGACCATGTGATTATAAACGATATTGCTATTTGTGGTACTAGAGGCTGGATTTGTCCGGGAAGCAGTACAAAGTTTGATTCACACGATGAGAAGATATATAGAAGGGAAGTTATGCGTTTAGAAAATTCACTTTCAAGCGTTAAGACTTCAGTAGATGATATCATAGTTATGATGCACTACATGCCCACAAATGAAAAGCACGAGCGCTCAGGATTTATTGAAGTTCTGGAAAAATACAATGTTAAAACTGTTGTGTATGGACATCTGCATGCAAACGCTAAGGAATATCGTTTGCCAGAAACAAAATGGGGAATCAACTTTTACTTGGTGAGTGCGGATTTTGTGAATTTTACTCCTGTGCTGATTCGAAATTTGTAGTTTTTGACTTTTTAATTTGTGATTTAACATTCTAAATTTTATATTTGGCTTTATAACAAAATAATGTTGCTTATTGAATTAAATAAGCAGTATAATTTAAGCAACCTAACAAACTAACAAAGATTTTTATAGTTGGATTTAGTAAGGAGGCAGTTATATGCACAAAGTCGATATAAAGTGGCAGGGCAAAAGAAAGTTTAAAGCAACAGATGAAGATGGCCATATAGTTGAGATGGATGCGCCAGAAGCAATTGGAGGGGAGAACAGCGCGGTTTCTCCGCTAAAGCTTATGCTGATGTCGCTGGCGGGTTGCAGCGGAGTGGACATAATATCCTTTTTAGAATCAATTCCAGTTAAAGTAGAAGAATTTAAAATAGAAGTAAATGGAGTTAGAGCTGATAGTGCTCCACAAGTTTATAAGAAGATAAACGTTGTATATAAGCTAAAAGGAGATATTCCAGTTGACAAAGTAGAAGATGCGCTTAAGCTTTCTATTGAAAAATACTGCTCTGCAGCGCATATGATAAACAAGGTTGCTGATATAAGCTATTCTTATGAAGTAAACGGCGAGCTTTATCAGTATAAGTAAAATATTATTTTTATATGGAGGAAATTAAAATGCAATATTTGAGTACTAGAGGTAAATCCGATAAAGTTAGTTCTGCACAGGCGATAAAGCAGGGATTGGCTCCTGATGGAGGGCTGTTTGTACCTGAAAAACTCATCGAATTTTCCAAGTCAGGTTTAGAGAGCATGTTGAATAGCGAATATAAAAGCATAGCTAAAAAAGTGTTTTCTGAATATCTCACTGATTACACTGCTGAAGAAATTAATCATTGTGTCAATTCTGCTTACGGCGATAATTTTGATGACAAAGATATAGCACCTGTACGGTTATTGAAAGATGTAAGCGTGCTGGAGCTGTGGCATGGCCCGACGTGTGCATTTAAGGATATGGCGCTGCAGATATTGCCTCATTTTTTAGTGCTAGCAGCGAAAAAGACAGGGGAAGAGAGCGAAATTGTAATTTTGGTAGCTACTTCTGGAGATACAGGCAAGGCAGCGCTGGAAGGTTTTAGAGATGTGACTGGCACGCGCATAATTGTATTTTTTCCAGAAAGCGGCGTGAGCGAAGTACAGAAGTTGCAGATGATCACTCAAGAAGGCAAAAATGTTCATGTGGTGGCAGTGGAAGGCAACTTTGATGACTGTCAGAGCGGAGTAAAGAGAGTATTTTCTGATAAAGATTTTAACGAAGAGCTAAATCAAAAAAGCTATAAGCTTTCTTCAGCTAATTCCATAAACTGGGGGAGACTTATTCCTCAAGTAGTTTATTACTTTTCATCTTATTTAAAGCTCGTAAGAGAAAACAAAATAAACTTTGGTGATAAAGTAAACTTTGTAGTGCCTACTGGAAACTTCGGGAACATATTGGCAGGTTATTATGCTATGAAAATGGGGCTGCCAGTAAATAAACTCATATGTGCAGCTAATTCCAACAACGTATTGACTGATTTTATTAAAACTGGCATGTATGATAAAAATAGGGAATTTTTGAGGACTATTTCGCCATCTATGGATATACTGATTTCCAGCAATCTTGAGAGGCTGTTGTTTGAGGTTACAGACCGCAATGCAGACAAAATCGACCAGTGGATGGCAGAGCTCAAGCAATCTGGCAAATATGAAGTAGATGACGATGTAAAAGAAAAGGTGCAGGATATATTCTGGTCAGAGTATGCTACTGATGAAGATACGATGAAAATTATAAAAGAAGTTTGGGATAAGCACAACTACTTAGTGGATACTCATACAGCAGTTGCATTTAAAGTATATGAAGATTATAAATCAACAACAGGCGATGAGACACAAACGATCATTTTATCCACTGCCAGCCCATTTAAATTTAACGCTAGCGTGGCAAAGGCAGTTTTGGGAGAAGAAAAAATTAAAGGCAAGAGCGAGTTTTTGTTGCTTGAAATGCTATCTGACTACACCGGGTGGCCTATACCTGCAAGCTTAAGAGGTTTAGACAAAAGAAAAGTGTTGCATACAGATAAAATAGCTCCAGTTGATATGAAACAAAAAGTTGCGAACATACTGGGAGTGTAGATAAAAAGAAAACACGAAAATATATTGATTAAAAAAATCAATTACCAATTCCGATACCTAGCCATAAGCCTGTGCCGCGTGGGTTAGGCACAAACTCTCCATCAGGAGTTATAGAACGGCAGTTTACAAAACCCATAGCTTCTCTAGCAGCAAATCTTTCTTCCAT
>JAJOKN010000047.1:4943-7267 GCA_021129815.1 Desulfotomaculum sp.
TAACCAATGAGCCCAAAACTAATTTTATAACTTTCTCTGGCAGATACTTTTGAATGCTTGCTCCTACATATGTTCCCATCAAACCACCTATACCAAACAAGATGCCTAATAGCCAGTCAGGAGAAACTGACATTGCTTTAAAAGCTAATATTCCAAGTATGGAAGCGATAAATGTTCCAGCTAAAGCCGCGCCGGCTATGGTATATACAGGGAGGTTAAAGACGGATACCAAAAAAGGTGCGATTATAGCACCGCCGCCTATACCGTATATGCTTCCCACTATGCCGATGATGAATGAAAGTATGAAAACAGCTCTGGTGCTTACATTGAAAGTTTTATCTTGGAATGTGTATTCTATCTTATCGATGGAGAATTTTTTTACTTGTACGGCAGTGATTGTTTTTGGAAGATGCGCTTTATCTTCAATTTTATTTTGATTGCTGCTATGTGTTGTGGTTTTGTGAGTTGTTTTTTTGTTAAAGATTACTTGATGTAAAATGCGAAGTCCCAAGTATAGCAAAACCAGCCCTACAAATATCTTGAATAAGGCAGGATCGGGGAGATATTTTATCCGTATCCAGGCACCTATGAAAACACCGGGCAATGTGCCTGCTGTGATTATAATAAAAAGCGGCCACAGCATTCGTTTTTCTTTTATATACTTGTATAGCCCGCCTGGAATTGCTACAATGTTGTAAAGCAAGTTAGTAGGGCTGACAGCAGGGCTTACAAATCCTAAAACGCTGATTTGAAATGGCAGCAGTAAAAAAGCTCCTGATACTCCTGCAGAAGTAGTTACACATGCTACTAGGAATGCTACTATTACAGGTATGACAGGGGAAATTTTTACACCAGACACATTGAATGTCATTTCTGCAAACATGATGAGAACCTCCATTTATTTAAATCTAATAACCAAAAAAGGCTTTTGAGAAAAGTATAACATGTTAATTTGAGAAAAGTATAACATATTAAAAGGTAAAAATAAATGTAAATAAAATTAAGTTAAATAAGTGGAGAGTGATTTAAAAATGAATTTTGAATATTCAATACCTGTCAAGCTGCATTTTGGCTGCAAGAAAGAAAGCCTCGTAGGCAGTATATGCAAAAAATACGGCAAGAAAGTGCTTATAGTAACTGGCAAAAAGAGCACAAAAAAGACTGGGCTTTTGTATCGCGTAGTTGAATATTTAAAAGCAGAAGGGCTTGAAAACGTTGTATTTGATGAAGTGGAACAAAATCCACTCACTACTACTGTTGAAGCAGGTGTAAAGCTTGCCAAACAAGAAGGCTGTGATGTTGTTCTGGGCTTGGGTGGGGGAAGCGCAATGGACGCAGCTAAAGCCATTGCCTTTTCTTGTGTCAATGAAGGAGATATAAGCGATTATATATTCGGAAAGCAAGGTCATGGAGCGTTGCCGATAATACTGGTTACTACAACGGCTGGAACTGGAAGCGAAGCGGACAGCATTGCAGTGCTTACAAATCCAGAAACTAAAGATAAAAAGGCATTGAAGTCTCCATATATTTATCCGAAAGAATCGATAATAGATCCAGAGCTTATGACAACGATGCCTAAGAATGTCATTGCGGCAACTGGTTTTGATGCGCTTTGTCATGCTATAGAGGGCTATTTGTCCAGCCATGCCAATCCTATCACCGATGCGCTTGCACTTGACGTTATCAAAAGAATTTCTGAAAACCTGCCAAAGGTGTATGAAAATCCATATGATATAGACAGCTGGAACAACATGGCAGTAGCTAACACCATGGCTGGCATGGTGTTGGACAGCGCAGGTGCGACGCTGGTTCACGGTATGGAGCATCCGCTTAGCGGCTTGTATGGCATTGTGCACGGCGAAGGGCTTGCAGCTCTAATGCCAGCTGCGATGCAGTACACTTTTCCGTTTGCAGTTGAAAAGTGCAAAAACATTACTCTGGCTATGGGATATGGCGACGATAAGGACGATGAAGTAAAGCTTGCATCTAAAGCAAAGGATGCTGTGATAAGTTTGCTGGAAAAGATAAATTTGAGAGTTTCGCTAAGGGGATTAGGTGCGAAAGAGGGAGATATAGATTGGCTTGCAGAGAATGCGCTTAAAACCATGAAGCATGCTATTGACAAACATCCAGTTGTTCTGGGCACAGATGAGATAAAGTATTTGTACAGAAATTGTTTGTAATATTTTTAAAACTAATATTTGTATTATCTTGTATAAAGAGCTATAATTAAACTAGTAAAACTTACTTGGTGATGGTGAGTAGGTTTTACAAAAAATTATATTAAAGGGGGTTGTTGATATGAGCGATGTTTGGCACAGCAT
>JAJOKN010000092.1:0-2155 GCA_021129815.1 Desulfotomaculum sp.
TGGAATTCGTACTGTAGAGGTGCATCCAAATCCAAGTCAAGCATTATGTGATGGTCCTCAATCGCTAAGCCCTACAGAATTCAAGCAATTAATGGATGAATTGATCGCCATAGCAAACGCTATCAACAAAAGTATAACAAGGAGCGATAATATTGAAGCTTAGTAAAGCCACGTACATGGGATACCTAGGTCCTGAAGGAACCTTTTCACATTGTGCTGCTGATATTTATAAAAAAAAATATGGTTTAAAGTTACAGCCTTACAGCTCCTTTATCACGCTTGTAGAAGCTGTTCACAAAAAAAAAGTTGATACAGCTATTGTGCCTGTGGAAAATTCCATAGAAGGTTCTGTTGGAGTAGTTTTAGATTTATTAGCAAACTATAAAACAATAAAAATCATAGCAGAATTAGCGTTGCCTATAAAACACCAATTATTAGCCAAAGAAAAAATACCTTTAAACAAAATAAGGCGTGTGATGTCCCATCCACAAGCCATAGGACAGTGTCGTCTTTGGTTAAACAAACACTTGCCTCACGCTGATATAGTTGAAACATCCAGCACTGCAATAGCTGCAAAAACCGTTTCGGAATCGAAAGAACATTGGGCAGCTATTGGTACAGCCATGTCAAAAATAATATACAAGTTGCAATGCATAGCAGAAGACATAAATGATTATAAAAACAACACAACAAGATTTCTAATAATCTCAACACAAGATTTAACATTCGATAATAATAATATCCAAAACTATAAGACCACAATTGAATTCAAATTGCTACATGAGCCCGGCAGTTTATATGAAGTGCTTGGAGAATTCGCTAAGAGAAAAATAAACCTCACCCGCATTGAATCGCGCCCCACCAAAACAGAGCTCGGTCAATACAGATTTTTTATAGACTTCGTAAATCCCTGTAACGAAAAGATCATTCAGGAACTCTTGAGTGCATTGAATAAAAATAAAAAAGTTTCCACTTTACGCGTCCTCGGTTCCTATCCATCAAGTCTTTATAATAAAAATAATACAACTTAAAAGGTGGACCCTTTAAAAAACAGCCGCCTTTTTTAATTTCTTCGACGCAAAAATGCAGGGATATCTAATTCATCATGATTAGCAAAAGATTTAATTTCCACACCTGATTTCAAATGCCCTTTTTTAGTTATGTGCTTCTTATCAAATCCTGTAGCTATTACAGTAACTCTAACATCCTCATTCATAGTTTCATCAATTACAGCGCCAAAAATAATATTAGCTTCAGGATCTGCAGCTTGTGCTATAATCTCTGCAGATTCATTTACTTCAAAAAGCCCTAAAGAAGACCCACCAGTAATATTTAAAAGCACTCCTCTTGCTCCCTCAATAGAAGTTTCAAGAAGAGGACTGGATATTGCACTTTGCGCAGCATCTTTAGCACGATTTTCACCGCTTGCAGTCCCTATGCCCATAAGCGCTGAACCTGTATCTTTCATTATAGTCTTAACATCAGCAAAGTCTAAATTTATAAGCCCCGGAACTGCTATCAAATCAGAAATCCCCTGAACCCCTTGACGCAATACATCATCAGCTATCTTAAATGCTTCTATAATAGAAGTATGTTTATCTATAACCTGCAAAAGCCTATCATTCGGGATAGTAATTAGAGTATCTACTTTGCCTTTTAATTCTTCAATACCAGCTTCAGCTTGAACCATGCGCTTTTTACCTTCAAAAGTAAACGGCTTTGTAACTACACCTACAGTTAAAGCGCCCAATTCTTTTGCAATTTCTGCAACTACCGGAGCTGCACCCGTACCTGTACCGCCACCCATTCCAGCAGTAACAAATATCATGTCTGCTCCTTTCAACGCTTCATGAATTTCCTCCCTGCTTTCTTCCGCTGCCTTTTTGCCAATTTCTGGATTGGCTCCTGCTCCTAATCCTTTTGTGAGCTTAGCACCAATTTGAATTCTATTCGTACTTTTAGATGAATTTAAAGCCTGTGCATCAGTGTTAACTGCAATAAACTCAACGCCTCTAAGCCCTGCCTCAATCATACGATTAACAGCGTTGCTGCCACCACCGCCAACTCCAATAACCTTAATATTCGCATATTGTTCAACTTCCAAATCAAAATCTAACATAAAACAATACGTCCCCCTTATTAAAACAGTCAATAA
>JAJOKN010000092.1:2255-4650 GCA_021129815.1 Desulfotomaculum sp.
TTTGGATGCGGAGCTGTACGCTGCAAGTTTCCCTCTGTATCATACATAGCTTCTAATTTAAACTCAAAATTTTTGCCTTTTGGCTGCATAACTTCCAAAGTATCGCCTATTGCAAAATAACCTCTCTGTTCCACTAAAGCCAAACTGTTATCTTTATCATATCCCCGTACAATTCCGACAAAAGAAAATTCTGTCCCTTTATTGCTTTCATCTGGCTGATTCAATGTAGGTGCCTTTCCAAAAATAAACCCTGTAGTATACTGACGGTTACTCACTTTTGATATTTCATTTAATAAATATTTTAAATCAATGGTTTTACTTTCAAAATAACTATCAATTGCATAGCGATAACATTTAACAATAGTAGATACATAATGAATGCTCTTCATACGCCCTTCAATTTTAAAACTGCGTATACCAGCACTTATCAGTTCAGGGATATGCTCAATCAAACACAAATCCCTAGAGCTCATAAAATAAGTGCCCCGTTGCTCCTGATATACTTCAATCTCTTCAGCATACCCTTCCGGTATAACTTTATATCTCCATCTACACGGCTGTATACAATCCCCTCGATTTGCGTCACGCCCGACCAGGTAATTGCTGAGCAAACACCTGCCGGAATATGCCATGCACATCGCACCGTGAACAAAAACTTCAAGCTCCACATCGACCTTTTCAGCAATAACCTTTATTTCATCAAGCGATAGTTCTCTTGCGAGCACTATTCTCTTTACTCCTTGATTTTTCCAAAACAAGGCGCTTGCCCAGTTCGTAGTGTTTGCCTGTGTACTTAAATGCAATTCCAGCTCTGGAGCTATTTCTTTAAAGAAATTTATAACACCAGGATCCGAAATAATCACAGCATCTATCCCTGTGTTTTTGAGTTCTTTTATGTAATCAGGCAATTTTAACAAATCTTCGTTGTGCGCAAATATATTTACTGCAACGTAAACCTTTTTACCATATTTGTGCGCGAATTCAACGCCTTCAGCTATTGCAGAAATATCAAAATTTTTAGCACCTGCACGCAAGCTGAACTCTTGTCCACCTAAATATACAGCATCAGCTCCATAAATTATAGCTGTTTTTAGTTTTTCTATATCACCTGCTGGTGCTAAAAGCTCCGGTTTTTGCATAGCGATCTAAATCACTCCAGTTTACAAATATATAGCACTTTTTAGAACACACTTTTTTGCTGGTTATAAATTTCAACTACTTCGCTGATAAACTTTTATTAAAGTTTATAATTCTAGTTTTTCCTTTTAATAACCTCATATTCCCTACAAATATTTAGATACATTGGCTAAGTGCTCTGAATAGGTTCTAGAAAAAGCATGGCTTCCATCAGGTTTTAGCACGTAATATAAGTAATCTGTGTTTGCTGGATTTACTGCGGCATGTAAAGATGCAGTTCCCGGCGATGCAATAGGTCCAGGAGGTAAAGAATTTACCTTGTATGTGTTATATGGTGATTCAACCTCTAAGTCTTTATACAATACTACTTCTTTGTGTTCGCCCAATGCATATAAAACAGTAGCATCGATTTGAAGAGGCATGTTGATTTTCAAGCGATTGTGAATAACACTTGAAATAATAGGTCTATCGCTATCAACCAGCGCTTCGCGTTCAATCATCGAAGCAATAGTAACTGCTTGGTGAACAGATAACCCTAACTCTTTTGCTTTTTGCTCAAAATCCAGCACTTCCATTTCAAGTTCAAACCTTTTAAGCATCATCTCAATAATTTCTTCTTCAGTTGTATGACCAGCAATTTTATATGTGTCTGGAAACAAATACCCCTCCAGCACATATTTCATATCCGTGTCCTTAACTAAAAAATCAAAATCAAAATCGCCCTGTTTACAAAGCTCTAAAAATCTTTCCTTATCTGAACGTACCTCTTTTTCCAAAAGTTCTGCTATTTGCTCCACGGTATATCCTTCTGGTATTGTAAAAGAATAATATATAATTTCACCGCTGACAAGCTTTTTTAAAATTTCTTTAGCGCTCATAGCTGTATTTAGCTCATATTCTCCCGGCTGTATTCTGGTGTCCATTCCTGTATAGATAGCATATAAGTTAAATACAAAAGAATTCCTGATCAACCCCTTTTTTTCAAGCATATTTGCAAGTTCTTTACAAGCAGTATTAGGCTCTACTTCTACTATAATAATTTTCATGTTTTCTTCACTACTTACAGCTTTCAGTTGGGACAAAAAGTAAAATAAACCAAAAAAAATTAACAAGGCAACCAGCAAAAATGTAGATACAAGCATTAACCAATATTTTCTCATAAAACTCAAAATGCCGTACAAAAACATCGCTCCCCAGCATCGATTTTAAATAGCTTTTTATGAAATTAAACAGCCTCTCTTAGATTTTATAACAGCAT
>JAJOKN010000092.1:4660-6896 GCA_021129815.1 Desulfotomaculum sp.
TTACATTAAATATATTATATACTATCATAATTTAAAATTTAAGCAAATTTGGAAGGAGGGTAGTGCTTAATGAAAATCAAAAAAATATTTTATATGCTAACTGTTTTGAGTTTGTTGTTCTGCATTTTTGCTAACACAGCTTTTGCCAGCACAACATTCAAAGACGTCTCATCAAATCACTGGGCATCAAAAGCTATAGAAGAAATGCACGCAGCAGGTGTGATAAACGGCTACCCAGATGGGACATTTAAGCCTGACGCGCCTGTAACTCGACTCCATGCAATAATAATGCTAGTACGTGCAAACAACCTTCAAAAAGCAGCTGAAGAATATGACTTGAACAATAGTCCTTATGAATTTCCACCTGGGATAAGCGAAGCATCAAAAAAATACTTAGCAGTAGCTGCAGATAAAAACTGGATAGTTGGCGAGCGAATGAAGGCTATGAGACCCAACAACGCTGCAACCAGAAAAGAAATAGCAGCTTTAATAGGTGCAGCATTTGATTTAAAAGGCGACTTTGAAAAACTGCCTTTTATAGACAAAAATAACATTTCAACCAAGATTCGCAGCTGGGTAGCTGGAGTATATGAAGCAGGAATAATCAAAGGTAAAACACCTTCAATGTTCTATCCAAAATCACAGATCAAACGTTCAGAGCTAGCAGCTATTTTCATGAGGCTGTCAGATAAAGGCAAAATAAACCCTGCTCCTGGTAAGCGGATAGACGGTTACCTCAAAGAATACAACAGCGCTATAAACCGCATAAAAATACAATCAACTGATGGCATAACAAGAGCTCTCACGCTTCATCCTAACGCTTTAGTTTACATTGGCGATGTCAAATCATCACCTTCTGCATTACGGATAAATCAATTATTGCGTCTATATCTAAATGAACACAATCAAGTTGTGTTCTTAAAAACAATTGACAGCATAACCCCTTCTTCAACAGTGAGTTATACAGAAGATAAAGCTTCAGGCGATGATAAAAAATATTGGGGATATGTATACGAGTTAAAACCAAATAAGCTAAAATTAAAACTGCTTTCAGATGATTATAGAACCTTCTCCCTTTCAGAAAATTTAGTTCTATACGATGAAAACAACAAAAGAAAATCGCTGTTGGCTTTAAATAAAGATGATTTTATCGAACTTGAGTTGTCACAAAACAAAATTGTAGAAATTCGCATAACACAATACAGCGAAGTTGTTGGAAACATATATCGGTTGCGCAATGACTGGATAACGATAAGTAGACATGGAAGGCTTTATTCATACAGCATATGCGAACACACCACAAAATTCACAGACACAGATGGCGATGAATATGAATATCACGACTTAAAAGAGGGCTATAAAGTCAAAGTAATTTTAGCAGGTGATAAAGCATTAAAGATAGAAGTATTGAATAAGAATATAATAATTGCTGGCACCATAGATGATTTATATAACCAAAAAGATGATGAACGTGATTGGGAAATCCGCATAAAAGACATACACGACAGGTATCGGGAATATGACGTAGATAGCGATGTAGAAGTATACGATGTAGACGGTAACGAAATATACTTCTGGAGATTAGATGAAGATGATCAAGATGACACAGTGCTGTATCTAGATAGAAATAATGACGAAGTAGAAGTTATAAAGCTTGCCAAGATAGATAAAGGCACAATAACCGATCTAGATGAAGATGACATTAAGATTGATAACACTTGGTATGATCTTCCAAAAAATTTTGATATAACAGGCTATATTATCGGCAGTGAAGTAGAAGTTTATGTAAATGATGATCAAGTTGAGTTTATACACGTGACAGATGCTGAAGATATAACTGTTGAAGGCAAGGTACGAAATATCGACGCTGACAACTACAAAATCACAATCCGCCAAGAAAGCGGCAATGAGTTTATATTTGACGTGGAAAAGAGAGTTGAAATTGAAGATGAAGTTGATAATGAAAGAGTAGAGCTTGACGATTTAAAGCATAACTGGGAAGTAAGGCTGGTGCTGGACAATGGAGAAGTAGAAAAAATAATCATAACAGACAAATAATAAAACTCGACAGCTACTTGCTGTCGGGTTTTATCTTTAAATTTTCATCTGGCCCATATATCAATTCCAGCTCTGCATGCCATGTGCACGAAACTTCATCTGTAAGCGAAACAGCTATGTCCTTTAAATGTCCGGCAATTCTCAAATAAGAATTTATTATATCCAAAAATACAGGAGT
>JAJOKN010000058.1 GCA_021129815.1 Desulfotomaculum sp.
AATCTCTTTTCCTTTACATTTATACTTTACTAAAACTTTACAGTATGTTATCCAAGACGTTTTTTTCAATTCCTATTATTTCTCGTTCTGAATATTTAGCACTCCTGAATCTATAGATTATAACTGAATCTTCACCCTCATTTATTACTTGCGACAGTTCATATTTGAGTTTTTCAAGCTTTGCACTTGTTATCTCACCTTCAAACACGGAGTTTTGAACCCAGTACAAATATTTTCTGCAAGTTTTAAGCGCTTTTGCAACGCGCTTTTCGTTTACGTCGTATACCAGTATTACAAACATCTTTACAACCCACCGCCTGTTTGATTTGCTTTTATCGCATGCTTGTTCTGTTGTAAGCTTGTTTTGGTTAGCTCTTTTTGCATATTTGTCTTTGTCTTTTGCGAATTTGCTTTTTTAATTATAAGTATCAACTGCCTACTGCTTACCACTTTGCTACAAACGGCTGGTATTCTTCTTCCCCCATTATGTGTTTTTGAATTTTATAAGCTTCTAGTCTTATAAGCCTCCTGTATGAAACATGCCTGCCAAGCGAAGGATATTTCACAGTCGTAGCAAGCTTTTTTTCAAATTCTTTAACAAACAGCTGCATTGCATCTTCTTTTAGAGTAAGCCCCAGTACATTATCGTCAAAACTCTTTTTTGTTATCACCTTTTTGCCCACAAGCGAAAGTATCAACCTATCAACTATTATGGGTTTAAAAATTTCTGCTATATCCAGATTTAAAGAAAAACGGCGAAAGTTTGAAGCGTGCAAAAATCCTATGCGCGGGTCAAGGTGAGTTTTGTATATTTCGCTTAAACAAATGGTATAAAGCAAGGAATTGCCAAAACTTATAAGAGCGTTTAAAAAGTTCTCTGGTGGTCTTTTAGTCCTCACTTCAAATGCAAAGTCAGGATTTTCAAGTATTACATCAAACACTGGATAGTAATAAGATCTTGCGTTGCCTTCTACAGCCATTAGCTCGCTAGTGGTTTTGCAGCTTTGCAAGTCAAGAATGAAGCTTTCAAGCTTATCTATTACCTCATCAAGCGGCTTGCCGCGGCGTTTATAATAATAAACCACTGTGCGTATGTTTTTAAGTGCTCCTTCTACAAATTTTTTTGCAAGCTTTTGCCTTTGTTGTTCATCCAGATAATGTTCCGCTTGCTTTACTATCATATAACCTGAATTTAAATGTTCACGTGGATAGTAAGAACCAACGTAGTATTCATAGCGATTGAAAAAGTGCAGTATTATTTCTGCCTGTGTTAAAAATTCTAAAAAACGTTTATTGACATCCACTTCCCCGAATATCATTATTTCAGAAGTGCTCTCAACAGGTATGTATTTCCTGCCTTTTTCGCCTTCAAAGTAAATAGTGTTGTCCTTTCGCTTTAATTCTCCATTTGAAAAAATATAGATAGTTTCGCTTCTCTTTTTCATGCCCAACAAAACTCCCTATAGCCGCATTTAGTGCAATATTTTTGCTTTTCTGGTTTTGGAGCGTTTGGAATCGCAAGAATTTTTGCTATTTCATTCAACGCTTTTAAAACCTTTTCTTCCAGTTCCTCTGTAAGCACAACTTTTTGCTTGCGCCTTTCTTTTGGAAACAAAAGTTCTCCTGTAGCTAAAATACCATTTTGCTTAAGCCTATACAAGTAAAACGCAAGCTGCATCAAAGCGCTTTCTTTTGCTTTAGAAGTTTTTTTGACTTCTGCTATCACTAAGCTGCTGCCTTTTTTCTTGACTATATCAATGACAAAATCTTCAAAATGGATTTTCTTGCGTTCTCTCTGATAGCTCATCTCGTCAATAAGTCTTCCAATTTCAATATAAGGATTCTTCTGGTCAGGCACTATTTGGCGCGAAAAAAACCAAAGCTGTCTTTTGCATATTATATAGCTTTGAAGCATCACGCCTGTGATTTTTATTTCTTGTTTCATAATACCATTTTCTCTCATAAAAATTTCAAAGTACTTCCAAACGGCTGTTAAATTTTCTTCTATTCAAAAACTGATGCAATACTGAAAAATCATTTGTCGCAAGTGGTACAGGATCTTTTGTACCATTTTTTACTTTTATTTTTATTCTTTCACCTTCTGGCAAAAACTCAGCTGGTAAAACGATGAATACTACTACATATTCGCTTTGCACTTTATGAATACGAATGTACAGCGGGCTACCACGGCGCTCGTAATTTTGAGGTTGTATGGGCACCACAGCATTATTAGAAAAACGATAATTATGTGGCAAACCAAAAATAACCCGTCTGGGATGTTTGTCTATCCGCTTACCACTAACTGCTTGCCACACCAAGTCATGATCGTCTTTAAAGTTCTGTTCAGCTTTTTCATTGAACACCAAAGTATATTCTCTATTCTTCTTTTTGCGACCATAACTGCGAAATCTAATCATTTCTTTGCCCACTTCATCTAAAAGTTTAAACGGATTATTATTACTCGCATCTAATCTACATATTATTACTTTGCTATGATTACTAAATGCAGAATAAGGTAGCAGTTCTTTTAATTCTTTAATTTTTTCAATATTTAAACACTCTTGCATTTGCTCTTTTAATTCTTCTACGTTATTAGGTTGTTTCCACTGCTCTATATCATTATATTTAAGCGATACCAAATTAACCGAACCAAAGCCACGTCGCGAACGCGCTCCTAAACCGCCAAATAAACTCACTGCTTTTAATGCTTTTTGTAAATTTACTTTTTCATCGTCGTCTATGTTAGGTTTTAAATATAATGTCACTGTAAAATGACCGCCTGGCTTTATATATTCCCTGCTAGTTTTAATGCTTTTACTTTTTTTATCCCAATTGATTACGCCATAACCTAAGTAAGCACTGCCCTGATCCCTCCATGTTTTACCCTTTTTTTCTACTTTTATGTTTTTTCCCGTACTTAAGCGCAGCAAAAATTTAGCTTGACCGGTATCAGTACTACCAAACAATTTTTGCTCCGATTGCTTAACCTTAGCTAAAATTTGAAACTCTGCCAACATAATAGCCCGGTACCAGTAACGCAGCACTCCCTTAAATGAGGGTGCTCGTAATTCAGCAATAGCAGTATCGCTCCCACTCATAAACATTGGCGTAATAATTTCGTATTTAGCCTCAAGTATTTCCATAATCTTTCCTCCTAAAAATAACATTTATAACAAAGATTACTAAATATCTCGTGCTAGTTTTAATGCTTGATTTAAATCACTTTTTAAAGTTGGTTTTTATAGCGTACTAACCTAAAAGCACAAATTATGATTTTGATTCAACATTTTTTATTTGCTTATTTTCTAAACATCTTTTAAAAAACCATAACCCACTGCCGTTTTAGCACCTATTCCATGTTTGCAAAAAGCTTCTTTTGTCCACTTAACTGCTAAATCCAAAAGCGTGTTTTCTTTATACTCATTTTTTAGTCTGCTGTCATTTTTAGATACTTGCTGGATTTTAAGATTATCTTCTCTTTTTACAGCTAAGTACACATTAAATTCAGTATTTTTTACTGTTAAAAAATTAATAGGTTTAGGACTGTAATAATCCGCCGGCATTTTTTGGTTTTTGCTGTCAGAATAATACTCACTGTAGTGCGGATTCATAATGTCTACTTCTATACTTGGTGATTTAGGAAAAGCATCAAAAAACACTATCTTCCCCTCTTGTTCTTGTTGACCAAAAATATTAATAAAAACATCGTCCTTCAGTGCATTTTCTTCATTCATGTTAAATTTAGTAATTATTATATAATTTCTCGTCATGCCTTTGATTGCACTTGCCGGCAAAAACGGAAAACCATAAGTATAGTGTAAGGTAATAGCAGTTTCATAAACTGACTCATGTCCCAACCCTACAACTAAGCGCCAATCTGTTTTAACTTGAAATGATTTTGTTTCTAATCTACTTTTTGTAACAAACATTTTTTGCCGCTCAAGTATTTTATCCAATTCTATTTTTGAAAAATTTGGTTTTACATTTAATATTGACTTTTGCTTTTTATCTTGTTCGTAAAATATAAATTTTCCTTTTCCTCTGTCGAAATAAGCCATTTTATTCAGACGTAAAGCATAATTTTCTATTTTATTTAAGTTATCAGCATCAATAGTTTCTCTGGTATCTTTTGGCAATTTGTAGTTTTTATCATCAAGAGCTTGTCCCCTGTTATCTCTCATTTTCTTATACCTCTTCGCTTTTTTATTATTCATTTGCCTCACCTTCAATTAATCCTTCAGCAAACCGACTCAGCCAACTTGTAAATACCAATATTTCTTTAGTTACAGCTCGGTACTCACTAGAATTCATGTTAACAACACACTCTAACAAGTCGCCTGAATTAGAAAAATCCACCAGACATTTTTTATCCAGCTTTAGCCATTCCGTCAGATGATCATATATTAATTTATACGCATAACCTTTTTTTGCTTTGTCCTTACTGCTTTTTGCTTTAACAAATGCCAAAGTAGCTCCTAAGCCGTTAGCTTTTATCATCATCGGAATTTTTTTGACATAGGATTTGTATTCTTTCTTTTGAGATCCTTCTTTATTTGTTTTTTTTACACAAAGATAAGCATATGCCGCTCGACCTTGTTCAATACCTTTTACAACAGTTATTTCTTGGTTCATTTTGCAGCTCCTCCTTTAACTTAACACTTTTATATGCACAAAACCTTTTCCAATGCCAGCGTTTCCGCCTAATTGAAAAACCGAATTCTCTTTTATGTTTTCAGTGAAATAATTCATGATATTCTGCGCTTCCTGCGTTTCTTTTTCACCTTCACTAATTTTGTCAGTGTTTGCTGCAAATATAGATTTTTCTTTATTACGTACCGGGCTAGTCAATGCCAGCGAATACAATATGCTTTCAGCTGGCAAATACTCTTCTATAAACAACGCTCTTGTTTGAACAGTGCCAGTTTCACTGTTTATTTTTATTCTAGTGATCACTTCTGTGCACATGCTCACAAAATCTCTAAAGTCATCATCACTCAATATCACTATATCTCGTTTTATTTTATCTCTCCAGTAAGTGTACGCGTCATCTGAAGGCAATGCGTTCTCTGCTAACCACTCAGCTAGTTTTTTGCAGTTTTCGTCATTTTGACTTGTTATTTCAAACGTATATTCTTCCAGCACTATTTTTTTGTCCTTGACAAATAAAGTACAACCCCCTGGAGTTGCTGGAATGCTTTTAGGTATAGAAAAGTTATTTTTAACTCCACAAAGAGATAGATCGTTTTTGAATCTGTTCAATATATGCGGGCAAGTAACCCAAGCAAACACCCCTTTTACAGATTTAACTGGAAATAACAATAACCTAGCATCAGTAAATCCAAGCGCACCAGCATGTTTATCGCCAGATTCCGGTCCAAAAACCAATTCAACAGCTTTTCTAAGCTCTTTACTATCATTTATTTTCTTGCCATTTAAAATTATACTTTCCATTTTCTCGAAAATTTCTCTCAAAGCTCCTTTTAAACTAGAGCTCTCTACCTTTGGAAAGTCAGTATGTCTTTCTCTCTGAATAGGCCTGTCCACAACTCCTAAGTCATCACCGCTACCAGCATGTAAAGGTGTTTCACACAACATAAAAAACGGCTTAGCTATTTTGAACATATTTGCCCACTCCCTTTAAAAATTTCTATGGGTAAATTTTCCCTTGATAACTCAACGTTTTTTTTATATTATTTCTATCTCTCCTAAACCAACGCCAACTCAACTTCATATTTTTTATAAACTCCTCATCGTGGTTTTTGATTTCCTCGTGTATCTTTTTAATTTCATCTATAATAGCTTTTGAAACTCCATCTGGTGAACATGTTACAACATAAAATTCTATATCTTCATTACTTTCATAACACTGTTTCGCTAATTGATAAAAGCCCTTTTCTAATATTTTTTCCTTTATTTCTTTTTTAATGTTAGATTTATTTAAATTTGTTTTTACTTCTACCGCAATTTTTTTACCTTCACTTTGAATAAAAACATCTATGTCATACGGATTGTTTTTATCGTTAAGATTAGATACTTCATAATTTCTAGTTATACTTGCTTTGTTATCTCTTTTTGAGTATTCATTCACATAATGCTCATATACCTTGAGTTCCATCACTTCTCCAATTATGTTGTTGCGCGGTATGCCCTGTTCAGCAAATCTATTATGTCTTATAAAAAGCATTTTTCCTATCGGTGTAAGTTTATATTTAGTTTCATTGTCGCTTGTAGTTATCTTTTGAATTATTTTTTTATTTTCTAAGTAACTTATTCTATCTTCAAAACTCTTGTCATCGGTAGCTCCAACGTCTTCCTTTAGTTTCTCTATGCTAGGTAGTTTCTCTTCTTTCTGATAGTTCAATTTTTCAATAATTGCATAGTTGTCATCAATTAACAAAAAATCATATTCTATCGGCAGCTGTGGTATATTGATAATTTCTTCTTCATCTTCAAATTTATAATAAATTGGCAGTTCATAAATTTGTCCAATAACAGTTAAGTAAGGTACTAATGC
This sequence comes from Desulfotomaculum sp., assembly GCA_021129815.1. GTDB lineage: Bacteria > Bacillota > Desulfotomaculia > Desulfotomaculales > Desulfohalotomaculaceae > JAJOKN01. The sequence goes on from JAJOKN010000058.1 coordinate 6,515, forward strand.
CTTATATCCTCCTGTAATATTTAAATAAGCTCTGACCTTTGGCTCTGCACACGTCTGTCTACCACCATCACTATAGATCTCACAAATCTCCGTAACTCTCTCTATTAAGTTCATCAAGCCTTCTTCTTCAAAGCTTTTTTTGTTTTTTAATTGCAGATTATGGATAACGTCTTTGTCTGGATTAAAAGTAACATTTATGTTCTTTTCATCTAAAACTTCT
>JAJOKN010000076.1 GCA_021129815.1 Desulfotomaculum sp.
TAAAAACTTTAAAAAGGAGTGATGTTTTGATGAAATGTGTGGAGTGCAAGCAAAAACCAGTAAACCGGTGTGATAAAGAGGGGTTCGACTGTACAGGTGGAAAATTGGATCTTTCAGCTTATGAATTGGAAGAAAACAAAGGACCGCATAGAATAAGTGGACACTTGCAGTTTGAATATGGAAATGAGCTTTCCAGATTAGAAGAACTCATAGAATTTTGTAAGCAGATGAAATATCAAAAATTAGGTTTGGCTTTTTGCGTGAGTGTGGCAGAGGAAGCAAAAATAATATCGCGCATACTGTCAAATCAGGGATTTGATGTGCGTTCTGTTTGCTGTAAGGTAGGCGGGTTGGATAAAAAGGACTTTGATATACCTTACATGAAGATGAGTAAAATTGAGGTGTTGTGCAACCCTATTGCTCAGGCTGAGATTTTAAACAAAACAAATGTGGATTTAAATATAGAACTGGGGCTGTGTGTTGGACACGATATTTTATTCCATAAATATGCGAAGGCACCTACTACCGTGCTGGCTGTCAAAGATAGAATTTTGGCTCATAATCCGCTTGGTGCTATTTATTCGAGCTTTTGGAGGAAGAAATTTAAAGTGTAAATATTTGTTGAAAGTTATCAACTTAAATATTTGTAGTTGAATAGTGTAGAATTGCATTGTAAGAAAAAATGCGTTATTAAAAAAAACAAGTTATTTAGAGTTAATGCTGTAGTTAATTTTAAATTTGTTGTAGATGTATGCGCTATTTATTATAATAATAGTGCATGTCTTTTGTGAAATAGCAGTTTAATATTTAAGTAAGAAAGTCAAAGGAGTAGTTTTTTATGCATCCAGATGTAAAAGAAATAATGTTTTCAGAATCAGAAATAAAAAATAAAATAAAAGAACTTGGAGAGAGAATTTCTAATGACTATAAAGAGTGCGAAAGCATTACAGTTGTAGGCATACTGAAAGGAGCGGTGATTTTCATGTCCGATTTAGTTCGCTCCATTTCAGTGCCTGTTTTTTTTGATTTTATGGCAGTATCTAGCTATAGTTCTTCTACGGAATCATCAGGTGTAGTGCGAATTTTAAAGGATTTAGACAAAAATGTTGAATCGAAGCATGTGCTTATCGTTGAAGATATTGTGGATACAGGACTTACACTCAATTACTTGATAAATAATTTGCGCAACAGAAATGTTGCGAGTTTGAAGGTATGCACTTTGCTGGATAAACCCAGCAGGCGCAAAGTTGATGTCCGCATAGATTACAATGGGTTTGAAATTCCAGATGAGTTTGTAGTTGGATATGGGTTGGATTTTAACGAATGCTACAGAAATTTGCCTTACATTGCTGTTTTAAAGCCAGAGGTGTATAGAAAATAAGCGAAAGTGATTTGAGAAATAATTCTATGGAAAACGGAGAATGACAGAGGTAATAGACAAAACATAGGAAGAGGAGATTTGAATGAAATGGGCAACAAACAGCATACAACCGATGATTTGATATTGATACTGGATTTTGGCGGGCAATATACTCAACTGATAGCACGCAGAGTTAGAGAGTGCAGTGTTTTTTGTGAGATTTTGCCTTATAATGTTTCTATTGATGAAATAAAGTCAAAAAATCCAAAGGGCATAATATTTTCTGGCGGTCCATCGAGCGTATATGTTGACAATGCGCCGCTTATAAGCGCTGAAATTTATGAACTAGACATACCAATTTTAGGTATTTGCTATGGCATGCAGATGGTGGCATGGCAATTGGGGGGAGAAGTATCTAGGAGCAGTCAGCGTGAATATGGCAGAACAATTGTTGAAATTTTGAAGTCCAGCGAGTTGCTTGAGGGACTTGAAAATAAAGAAACGTGTTGGATGAGCCACAGCGATCATGTAGAAAAAGTGCCACAAGGTTTTGAGATTATAGCACGTAGTGAGAATAATAAGATAGCAGCAATGCAAAATCCTGAAAAAAAACTCTATGCAGTTCAGTTTCATCCAGAAGTAGCGCACACTGATAAAGGCATGAGGATACTGCAAAATTTTTTATATAGAATATGCAATTGTAGCGGCAAATGGACGATGAGCTCGTTTTTAAAGGATAAGGTATCTGAGATCAAAGAAATATGCAAAGATAAAAAGGTGCTGTGTGCGCTGAGCGGAGGTGTGGATTCTGCAGTAGCGGCGGTGCTTGTGCACAAAGCGATTGGCGATAATCTAGTTTGCATATTTGTAGACCACGGGCTGCTTAGAAAGAACGAAGCCGAACAAGTTGTGCAAATTTTTAGCGAAAAGTTTAAAATGAAGCTCATTCATGTAAATGCAAAAGAAAGATTTTTGAGCAAGTTAGAAGGAGTAACTGATCCTGAAAAAAAGCGCAAGTTGATTGGAGAAGAATTTATAAGGGTGTTTGAAGAAGAAGCTAAAAAGTTGGGGCAGATTGATTTTTTAGTGCAGGGCACTTTGTATCCAGATGTTGTTGAAAGTGGGACTGCTACTGCTGCTGTTATAAAATCGCATCACAACGTAGGTGGCCTGCCAGAAGATATGAAGTTTAAATTGATTGAGCCTCTTAGGCTTTTGTTCAAAGATGAAGTGAGGCGTTTGGGCGAAGAATTAGGAATGCCTGAAGAAATTATATGGCGTCAGCCTTTCCCAGGGCCGGGGCTTGCGGTGCGCATTCTCGGCGAGGTTACAGAAGAAAAGCTAGAAATATTAAGAGAAGCTGATGCTATTGTAACGGAGGAAATTAAAAAAGCAGGGCTTAGCCGCGATATATGGCAGTATTTTGCTGTTTTGCCTAACTTTAAAAGTGTAGGCGTTATGGGAGATGAGAGAACTTATGCGTGGACTATAGGCATAAGAGCTATACACAGCAATGATGGAATGACTGCTGACTGGGTGCGGCTGCCGTATGAAGTACTAGAAAATATTTCTAACAGGATTTGCAACGAGTTAAAAGAAGTAAATAGAGTTGTGTATGATATTACTTCCAAGCCACCTGCTACAATTGAATGGGAGTAAACTATTAAATTTAAGGAAGGTGTTTTGGCTTGATAGAAAGATATACTCTGCCAGAGATGAAAGAAATATGGTCGGAAGAAAACAAGTTTAGAAAATGGCTGGATGTTGAAATATATGCGTGTGAAGCGCTTTGCAAAAAAGGAGTTATACCTGAGAGTGCGCTTAAAAATATAAAAGAGAAAGCAAATTTTTCAGTCAAACGCATACTTGAAATAGAAGAAAAAGTGCATCACGATGTGATTGCTTTTTTAACTTGTGTGGCTGAGTATGTAGGTGAGGACAGCAAGTATATACACTTAGGGCTTACCTCTTCTGATGTGGTGGATACCGCTCAGAGCGTGCGCATGAAAGAAGCAGCAGATCAGATATTGAAAAGGCTTGCACAGCTTTACAACGTGCTCATAGAGAAGGCTATAAAGTATAGGAATACAGTGATGATTGGCAGAACTCATGGCATTCATGCAGAACCAATGACATTTGGGCTTAAAATGCTTTTGTGGGCAGCTGAAACTAAGAGAAACATAGAGAGAATGAAAAAGGCAAAAGAAGTTGTCAGTGTGGGCAAGATTTCTGGCGCAGTGGGTACGTATGCGAACATAGATCCGTATGTAGAAGAGTTTGTATGCAGGTGTTTGGGCTTAAAGCCTGCACCCATTTCAACGCAGGTACTGCAGCGCGATCGTCATGCAGAATATATGAACACTATTGCAGTTATAGGATGTACGCTTGAAAAGATTGCTACGGAGATTCGCGCGCTTCAACGCACGGACATTAGAGAAGCAGAAGAGTTTTTTGCAAAAGGGCAAAAAGGATCATCTGCAATGCCGCATAAAAGAAATCCAATCATAAGTGAACGCATAAGCGGTATGGCAAGGATTTTGCGCGGCAATGCTTTGGCAGCGATGGAAAACGTTGCGCTGTGGCATGAGCGGGATATATCTCATTCTTCTGTTGAACGCGTGATAATTCCTGACAGCACAACCCTTCTCGACTATATGCTTTATAAGATAACAGATGTAATACAGAATTTAATTGTTTATCCTGAAAATATGAAAAAAAACATGGAGCGCACAAACGGGCTTATATTCTCTCAGCGCGTTTTGTTGGCACTTGTGGATAAAGGGCTTACAAGAGAAAGAGCTTATGAACTGGTGCAAAGAAATGCAATGGAGTGCTGGCAGACAGGTAGAGATTTTAAAGAACTTTTGAAAAGTGATAAAGATGTGATGGATTATCTCACAACGGATGAGTTAGAAGAATTGTTCGACTACAGTTACTATTTAAGGCATATAGATGAAATATATTCGAGATTTGGGTTGTGATAAGCAGAAATTTTAGAACAATAATTTTTAAAAAGGTAGTGCTTATTTGTGGAAAATCTTAAAAAATTAGAGAAATTATACGAAGGCAAAGCAAAAAAAATATATAAAACAAATGATGAAGATTTGTTGTGGGTCGAATATAAAGATGATGCAACGGCGTTTAACGGATTAAAAAAAGGAACAATAGTTAATAAAGGAGTATTTAATAACTTAATCAGTGCACACCTGTTTGAATTGCTAAACAAAAATAGCATTGAAAATCATTTTGTAAAGCGCATAAGTGATCGTGAACAAATAGTGAAAAAACTTGATATTATTCCTGTAGAAGTGATCGTGCGTAATTTAGCTGCAGGCAGCTTGTCAAAGCGGCTCAATATAGAAGAAGGAACGAGTTTTAAACATCCTGTAGTTGAGTATTGTTATAAAAGCGATGAGTTGAGCGACCCGCTCATAAATGAAGATCATATAAGTATATTGGAACTGGCTACAGGCGAACAGGTAAAAGAAATGCGCAGCATTGCTCTTAAAGTGAATGAAGTTTTAAAAAAATATTTGGAAAAGAAAAATATAATTTTAGTTGATTTTAAGCTGGAATTTGGAATGCACAAAGGGAAAGTGATGCTCGGCGATGAAATATCTCCTGACACCTGCAGATTTTGGGACGCAGAAACTAAGAAAAAGCTGGATAAGGATAGGTTTAGGCGTGATTTGGGAGGAGTGGAAGCTGCGTATGAGGAAGTGTATAAGAGATTGGTTGGGAGTTGAAAAAGCTTTTTTTAGTTGCTGTAAGCAGCAAAGTGCGAGCTTAAGAGCGGTGCAGCCATAAAAATAATATTAAGCATATAAAGAGTATTAGAATTTAGGAGGTTAAGATCTGAAAACCAAGTGAGATTGAGTGGTTTTTGATAGCTTGAGCGGTATTGTAAAAAAATTTTAAAGTATTTTCATAGTTTAATGCATGAGCTATAATCTAAATGGACATATTGAAAGTTTGGGCATGAGTTCGTGAAATAAAAAAGATGGAGCTTATACTTATTGTGAAAGCGGATTCAAAAAATTTAGAAGATAACAAATAGTTTTCTTATAGCTTTTTTTGTTTTTGGATGTTTTTTGTAGATTATTTTTTTAGGAGGTTTTTGTATAATGTATCAGGCTAGAATTTATATAACTTTGCGCGAAAGCGTGCTGGATCCGCAAGGCACAGCAGTGAGAAAAGCGCTCGATGCAATGGGGTATGATAATGTAAAAGATGTGCGAATTGGACGATATTTGCTGGTCGATATTGACACAGATGATAAGAGTTTAGCGGAGTCACAGGCTCATGATATGTGCAAAAAACTTTTAGCAAATCCAGTGATTGAAGATTATAAATTAGAAATTGTAAAACTCGGCTAATAACAGAGAGGAAGGATTTTTAAAAGATGAAGTTTGGAGTGGTAGTTTTTCCAGGTTCTAATTGTGATGCTGACTGTATGCATGTTGTAAAAGATGTCTTAGGTCAACCAGCAGAGTACATATGGCATAAATCTGGAAGCGTAGATGGTTTTGATGTGATAATACTTCCAGGTGGTTTTTCATATGGGGATTACTTGCGTTCTGGAGCAATTGCGCGTTTTTCTCCTGTTATGAATGCCGTTTATGAATTTGCTAAAGCTGGTGGGCTTGTCTTAGGCATATGCAATGGGTTTCAGATATTGTTGGAAGCAAGGCTTTTGCCGGGTGCTATGCGCAAGAATAAAAGCCTTAAGTTTTGCTGCAAAGATGTTTATTTAAAAGTAGAAAATGTAAATACTCCTTTTACTTTAAAATATGAAGAAGGGCAGATAATAAGAATACCAATTGCTCACGGTGAAGGCAATTATTATTGTTCTGAGGATACGCTTTATGAGCTTAAAGCAAATAATCAAATAGCATTTAAGTATTGCGATGAATCGGGTGAGGTAACAGATGAAGCAAATCCAAATGGTTCTGTTGCAAATATTGCAGGGATATGCAATAAAAATGGCAATGTACTGGGCATGATGCCTCATCCTGAACGCTGTGCACAAAAAATATTGGGCTGCGAAGATGGTAGGTTGCTTTTTGAATCCATTGTGTTACATTTGCAACATAAGAGAGGTGTGTAAAAAATGA
>JAJOKN010000136.1:0-1807 GCA_021129815.1 Desulfotomaculum sp.
GCTTCAAGGGCTAAATCTAGGTTAATGTTTAAGGCATTTAAAATTGGTGAGCTTAAAATCACTGTTAAAACCTCTGTGTTCTTATAATTTGCTGGTTTTAAAAATTTATGATAATTTATCTTTAAGAAGCCTTCTAAGCTATTGCTATATAAATTATTTGTGCAAATAATGAAGCTTATTCATTTTAAAAATTTGGTATAAAGTTGTGATACAATTAAGTTTAAGTGAGGTTGTTTAGGATTTGAGAGTAATTGGAGGCAGTGCAAAAAAAACATTGTTAAAAGGCCCAAAAGGATTTGATACTCGGCCGACATCAGATAGAGTTAAAGAGTCGGTTTTTAATATTTTATCGAGATTTATTGAAAAAAGTAATTTTTTAGACTTGTTTTCTGGTACAGGTAGCATTGCAATTGAAGCGCTAAGTCGTGGAGCGTGTAGCGCTGTTTTGGTAGAAAAAAACATAAAAAATGTAAGTATTATAAAAGAAAACTTGAAGCGTACAAAATTAAGCGACAGAGCTAAAATTTTGGTTAAGGATGTGTTTGGTGCAATAAAATTTTTACATAGTAAAAAAGCTGAATTTGATATAATATACATGGATCCACCATATAAATTAAACATTTATAATTGTGTTTTACAATATATTCTTACTTACAACATACTAGATAATGATGGTTTAGTGGTTGTGGAAAGCAGCAGCAAGAGCTTGCCTGAACCAGTTGTTCTATATTCTAAAGTAAAGTTATCAAGAGTACTTTTAAAGGAATATGGAGATACGTGCATAAGTTTTTATAAGCAAAATACTGTGGAAGGAACATGTTGAGTTATGCGTATAGCTTTATATCCGGGGAGTTTTGATCCTGTTCATTACGGACATTTGGATATCATTGAACGTGTTGCAACGTTGTTTGATGAGGTTATAGTAGCAGTAGCTGTTAATCCTAGAAAAAAGCCGTTATTTACAACTGAAGAGCGAATAGATATGTTGCGCAGTACAACAAGTAAATATTCAAATATCCATATAGAATCCTTTGATGGGTTGACTGTTAATTTTGCACTTAAAAAAAGAGCTCAAGTAATTATCAGGGGGCTTAGGGCTATTACTGATTTTGAGAATGAATTTGTTTTTGCACTGACTAATAAAAAATTGGCTTCTGAATTGGAGACGCTTTATTTAATGACTAGGGCTGAGTATTCTTTTATTAGTTCTAATATAGTTAAAGAAGTTGCTTATTATGGTGGATGTGTAAGTGAGATGGTGCCGCCTATAGTAGCCAGAGAATTGTCTAAAAAGTTCATTAAATAGAATTTTTAGGAGGAGAATAAAAAAGTGGAAATACTGAATATATTGAGCGAGTTAGAAGAATTAATAGAAGAAAGCCCTAGGGTACCTTTGAGCAAAAGAGTTATGATAGATGAAGATAAAATTTTAGACTATATAGATCGACTGCGCACTGTGCTCCCTGATGAGATAAGACAAGCTAAAGTGATTACTAAAGAAAGAGAAAGGATACTAGAGGAATCAAAACGTGAGGCTGAAGAGTTAATAGAAGATACCAAAAAACACATAGAGCAAAAAATAAATGAAAGCGAAATAGTGAGGCAGGCAGAAAAAAGGGCACAGGAAATTATCGAACAAGCTAGGATGACAGCCAGTGAAATAAACATTGGAGCTAGAGAATATGCCGATGAAATAATGCAAAAATTAGAAAGTCAGTTAGAAAGCATATTAGCTCAAGTACAAGCCGACAGAGAAGAACTCAAGAAAATTAAGTGAGTGAGGCTTTTTGTATAATCTAACTATTTA